>JASLHQ010000072.1 GCA_030152265.1 Savagea sp. | reverse complement strand
TTTTTTGAAGTTCGTTAATGATGTTAAGTCTGTCGGAATCGCTTCTTTGTTCGTGTCGGTGACTTGGTCGAATAGTTCTCCGCGGACGAGTTCGACAGATTTTGGGGCGTCGATGCCGAGCCTTACTGTGTCGCCGGAGATATCGATCACTTTCAATGTGATGTTGTCACCGATTTGGATCGTTTCGCCTTTTTTGCGTGCGAGGACGAGCATTTACTTCGCCCCCTTATCGATCGGGTGGCGCATGTCGTAGGATGTGTCGTTCAAAATCATTTGCTTCCCTTTTTTCGTTTTCACGTTAAAGACGAGGGGTGCTTGTAAGTTGAGTGTCGAGCGGTTGAATGGTTCTTTTACGGTGACGACCGTTAAGACGAATACTTCTTCTTCCGATTCGATGCCGAGTAAGTCAATCGTCGGTTCGTCGATGCGAATGTCGTATTCGTCAATTAATGTGTACGGGTTAGCGACGACGAATGCGACGCCTGGTGTGTCTGTCGATTGTAGCACTTGGAACATGTCGTTCCCGTCAATCGGTAAAATAGTGAATGAATGATTGTCTTCGAATCCTGGTAAGCCTTGTGGGAATTCGTAAATGAGCGCCCCTTTTAATGAGACAGATCCGTGAAATTTCGTTTCGATTTGCATGCGTCATTGCTCCTTTATTCCTTTTCTTTTAGCATAACATGAATGCTCACATCGGACTACTTTCAATGTGGAGTTGTCACAATGTAGCCTCACATTTATGGTATAATTTTCTTGGACTTTTATGTTAAAGGAGAGAGATTTTATGACATTTCGTAAATGGAGTATGCTTCTCGTGCTCGTTTTCGCTTTGGCAGCTTGTTCGAACAACGGAACGAGTGTTGAATCTGCAAAGCGTGCGTTAGAGGAGATGGAGTTAGAAGAAAGTGAAGCAGCAGAAGAATCGAATAAAGAACGAGCTTTTCAACTGTTAGAGGAAGACCTCGCGTGGATGAGCGAACAAAACTCAAACGTTCATGCGCCGTATGAATCGCATATAATCGATTTTGACACGCACGAACCGATCGGACCACACGTTCAATACAATATAGAAGGAGGACCCGACTTCGACGTCAACCGTTACCCTTTTTTCGTATCGTTTCACGGTAAACAATACAAACTCGAACTCGGCTGGACAGGTCCGAACTTACATACGTTAAGCTACACGGAGTTGTCTGATAGTATTCGAGCTCGTAAAGAAGGTTGGTTTTCAGAACCGTTTTTCCCTTTTATTCACGAATTAGGTGGTGCGCTTGCTCCATCGGACTGGCAAATTACAGCTGCTGACTTAGACGGTGATGGCATGTTAGAAATTATCGTGACGGCACGCTATACAGAAGATGTTTCGACAGACAAAATTTTAGCCGTCTACCGCTTCACTGACGACGAAGAAGAACCATTTGAATTAGCGGTCCATTTACAAACAGCCGCTAAAAGTTACCGTGACGGCATCGCCCAACAGTTCCGCGTAACGAAGGCGAAAGAGATTGTTGCAGAAAATTGGGATTTCGAAGAGGCAGTCGCTTACTTTGAAGACGGAGATTGGTACGTCACAGAAAATCATTACTTACCCGCGAGCGATAATTTAAGCACAGCGTACGTATCGATTTCTGGCTTCGGGGAAGATCCTAAATTCACACGTCACCGGACACCCGCTCCTTATCTCGAAACATGCTACACCCCGTGGAACACCGACGTCACCGCTTCTAAAGCAGATAATAAAGATAGCAAATCGTCCGACAAGCAATCAGCGAGTGGCACATCTTCAGGAAGTAGCAACTCTTCCAACAACGACAGCTCGTCTAAGCAAAATAATACGTCTAAACAAAGTAACGCATCCTTCACACCGACCGTGCCGAAAAAGTCGGACATGCAGTTAGAAGGAGTGTTGCGTGACTTACCGGAGTCTTGTCAATACTCCCCGACACCGTGTCAGCCGATGTCGACGGAAGATATTAAAGAGCGAGCAGGTGCTGCGGCGATTTTCTACATTGAAAAGAGCATCATCGCACGCAAGCAAGGCGATTACAGCATCGCCGCTCCGTACATCGCAGCAGGAAGCCCGATTGAAACCGATATGAAAAAGCTCGTTCCAGGAGATGCGAGTCGTGGCGTATCGATGACTTTTGAGAAGTTCGAAATTTTAAATGTCGTCGATCACGGAGAAGGTCGCTATGACGTCCATTTACGAAATACGTACGATATTCAAGGAACGAAGCGCACAGGCCTCCGCACATTCGAAAGCGTCTTGCGTATCGTATACAATTCATCGAGCGATACATTTTACGCATACGAACTCATTTCAGAAACTGAACTATGACACAAAAAAGAATGTCCAAATAACGGACATTCTTTTTATTATGCGCGAAAATCGATGCGCACTTCGCCGTAGTCTTCCATGACACCTGACACTTTGCCGGGCGTATATTCATGAATCGGCTTATTCACTTGTACGTCGAGCGTCGGCTTTTGCGGTTCGACATTTATATCCGTCGTTCCTGGTTCAATCGAGAACTCGACACCGAAACGTCCGAGTAAGAAACGAACGTTAATGTCAGCTGGTGGTGGATAGGCGTTGTTTTTGGCGATATTTTGAATCGCTTCTCCTCCATCTTCAATGCGCATCATTTGCGTTCCTTCCGATGCGCGACGAGCCATCCCTTCTTGAACAGCACTTAACCCTTCTTTCGCAAATTCGTCCATCGCACGTAATATGTTTTTACGTTCCATCGATGCCCACGCTTCCGTCTGGTCGATCGTCAACGTCGGTTGCGTGCGACGAATGTCGAGAATGGC
>JASLHQ010000137.1 GCA_030152265.1 Savagea sp. | reverse complement strand
CACACAGGAAGTGTATGTTGCCGAAGAGTTGCCTTTAGCTGATCCATCTGATTCTAACAATGTAGATACGTTCCGTGCCAATGCTGATGTACGTGAAGTATAAAAGCGAGTGATTCGAATTTTTTCGTCTCACTCGCTTTTTGGTTTTACTAATTGATGATTAAATGCGTAAACGACTGCTTGCGTTCGGTCGCGCACGTCCAATTTAGATAAAATGTTGCTCACATGAGTTTTCACCGTTTTTAATCCGATGAATAACTCATCTGCAATTTGTTGATTCGTCAGTCCTTCTGCCAACAACAATAATACGTCCATTTCACGAGTCGTCAATTGTTCGTGAGCTGGCACATCCGCCGTTCGTATCTGCTTCATCATGCGAGCGGCTACTTCTGGTTCTAATACCGTATCTCCCGCATACGTTTGGCGAATCGCATCCGCAATTCGTGAAGCGTTCGATGTTTTTAAAATGTAGCTCGATGCTCCCGCTTCGAGTGCTGGATACAATTTATCATCGTCTAAAAAACTCGTAACGATAATAATTTTCGCTTCTGGCCATTCTTTTATAATGTCGGCTGTCGCTTCAGCTCCACTTTTTTTCGGCATGACCATATCCATTAAAATAATGTCTGGTCGCAGGGCGAGTGCTTTTTCAACCGCTTCTTCTCCATCCGATGCTTCACCGACAACTTCCATATCGTTTTGTAATTTCAAATACGTACTGACACCGATGCGAACCATCTCATGATCGTCTACTAATAGTATGCGTATCATCCACTCGTTCCCCTCCTTGTTCTAAAGGTAATTTCACTTCTACAATCGTCCCTTGCGAAGGTACAGAAACAATTTTATATTGCGCACCAATTTCAATCGCGCGTTCTTTCACATTTTGTAAACCGTAAGAGCCGCTTCTTTCCGACTGTTGCTCAAACCCTACCCCATTGTCTTGGATGCGCAAAATCGCTAAATGATCACGTTCGACAAATAAAATGTGCACTTCTGTCGCTTTCGAATGGCGCAACGTATTCGATAACGTCTCTTGTGCAATGCGGAATAGATGGTCTTCTTCGCCTTTTTTCAAATCGACTTCTTCTAACTCATACGTAATATCGAACATAACTTTTTGTTTTAATTCCATTAAAAGCTGTTCCATCCCTTCTTTAAATGTATGGTTATGTAACGCTGCTGGACGTAGATGAAGGAGTAAAGCACGCATTTCAAGTTGTGCTTGTTGGACGATGTTTTCGACTTGGCGTAACATTTCATCTTCTTCATTCGTTTCGACCATAGCTGAAAGTAACATCGATGCAGCAAACAATTGTTGACTCACGGAATCGTGCAATTCTCTCGCTAAACGTTGGCGCTCTTGAATGAGTTGTTCTTCAATCATTTTTTCATCCGCTTCCGCTCGCTCATTCGTCGCTTTTTGCAAGCTTTTTCGTTGATCTTCCAATAAGACGAAAAGTCCATCGACTTCATGTTGTAAAGAGCGATGTGAAATGTGGGGACGCTCGCCATCTTTCACTTGACGCAACGCTTCTGTCATTTCACGTTCTAACTTATTCGATGTCAATGCCGTCACGATGATCGCACTAATGAATAGTGCACCTAAGGCAAAAACGACGAGTAAAGGAAGGTCGAACAATTCTTCTTCAATTAATTCTTCTATCGCGTACAGTCCGAGCCGCTTCCAACTCGTCAAAGAGTCGCGATACGCTAAAGTGTAGATTACCGTCATACATAATGTTAAAAAAACCGTTAATGTGAACGTCCTACCGAACCATTTCATTTACGAATCACCTCTAAATCTCCGAAGGCAACGTATACCGAAATGATCAATTGTGCACTGTCCGTTCTTTTTCCGTCGTATAAGTCTTTCATTTGCAATGTTTCATTGACGAGACGTTGTTTTTCGTAATCAAACAATCTCGCTTCTCCTAGTAAGGACGAATAATGAATGCGGACAGGAATTTCGTAAGGGACAATCACTTTCACTTTCCCGAACGATTGACGTACTGAAATAAAGCTCGTCGACTTCGGCAAAACGGTATTCGTCACATCGATCGTTATATCTCCGTAAAAGCTCGTCGCATGAACATCTTCCCATTCATAGGACGAGAACGGGCTCGCTTGAAAAGAAAACCATTTATTTTTCCATATGCCATTTGGCGTTTCTTTGATTTTCTCACGCAACGGACGAAATAAATGTTCTGTCGTCTCCCCTTTCATTAAATGTGTGACGACCCATAAAACAAATACAATGATGATGAAACGCAAACTCCACATCGCAAAAGAAGTGAGCAATAACATGACGAGACCGCTATACAACGGAAACTTGCGATACTTCGTCAAACCGACATAGACGAGAAAACTACCTATGATGAAGAAAAAGAACGAGCTTTGAGAAAAATAAAATAAATCGATTAAAATGAGCGCAATCGCTCCTATCCCGATTAATGTCATTTGTCGCGTCGTCATGTTTTGCCCTCCTTGTCATTCCTTTTAGTTTAACACGAAAAGTGAGACCATCGCTGCTCTCACTTTCGCTTTTTTATTTTAACAATGCTTCTAAACGTTGTTCTAAATCGGTCACTTGTTTTCGCTGTTGTCCATCTTTGAATACTTCTGTCATTTGATCGACCGTTTCCACTTCTGGACGAAGTAACTCGTCGATATTGCGTTCAGCGCGAATGACATTTTCGCGGCTCATCAACTGCATTTGACGCAAACGCATATCTTCAATTTTATGCTGCATCGTCGCATATTGTCGCTCAAGGTGGGCATGTTCTTTTTTCGCTTCTTCTACAACTTGAACGAGTTGCGCTGTACGATTTTCAAATTGTGCTTTTTCGGCTTCTGCAAATAAAATTAATTCTTCCTCTTGCAATTCGAGCGCTTTTTCTAATTGCAACGTGCGCTTACTTAACATTAAATCCGATTGCTCGAGCTCTCCTTCTAGCTGTTCTACGAGACGTGCTTGTCGACGCAACAAACCTGCGACGACTTCTGTCTTTTCCTCCGCCTGTTCTAAATACATATTTAATGTTTTCACTGGATTTTCTTCTTCTTTTTGATCTAACCATTCGTGCAAATCCGACTGCACCGTATATTTCAATCGATTCCATAATGCTTTCATATTGAATTCCTCCTAGTTTTCCATCAATTTGTCCCATTCTTTTTCAAAGTTTTCAAATGGATCTGCCTCTACTACTTGTTGCACTGGTTGCTCTCGTTTTCCACTGCGGTACAAGAAATAAAGACCGATGACCGCAAGTAAGCCGATGAATGCTGGGATGTTCGATACCGTAATGACGACCGCTACGAAGACGATGGAACCCCACCATAATTTCGCAATCGTCGAGTCTGTTTTCATAAACGCTTTTAAGCTTAATAAAGCGACGAATGCTGTAAATGCGAGTGCTAGTAATGGAAGAACATTCGCCAAAACGACGAGACCTAAAGCGAACGCAATTCCTAATAAAATGAATGTCATCATATGTTTTCCTCCTCGTTGTTCTTGTTATCTTTATTATAAAAAAGAACACTCTTTTTCAATACAGTCTTACAGTTGAATTTAGCTCCGCCTTAAGACGGATTATGCGATAGATTGTTCTACTTTACTGCTCCCGGGGTGTACTGCTCGTGCCATTCCCTTAGGAGTAGCAACCTTCGACTCCAATCAGCGAGTATGTTTGGTCACAAAAAAGCCAATTCGTTCTATCTCGAACAAATTGGGTTTTTTGTTAAATCAAAGGTAATGTGACGCTCACTTTAAATAAATCTCCGTCTAACGTAATCTCCATCTCTCCACCATGCATATCGACGATCGATTGCGCAATGGCGAGACCGAGTCCAGAACCTTCTGTATTTCGCGCTTCGTCTCCTCGTTTGAAGCGCTCAAACAACTCTTCCACATTCGCATCGAGCTCATATTTCGAAATGTTACGTACGACGAAACGTGCTACGTCTTCTTCTTTTTCTAAGTCGATGTAAATGCGTGTTCCTGGGAGAGAGTACTTTAACGCATTCGATACTAAATTATCGATCACTCGCCAAAATCGCTCGCCATCTACTTTCGTAATGATTGGCTGTTCCGGAAGTCTCGTCACAATTTCGAAATTCGACTGTTGGAATTCTTCATTGCGCTCGGCGAGTACTTGTTGAACGAGTTGCGTAACGTCCAATATCGTTTTATGCAATTCCATATTGCCACTCGCCATTTTCGACACTTCAAACAAGTCTTCAATAAGCACTTTTAAACGTTCTGATTTTTTGTCGATGACGTCCACATATTTTTGACGGTCTTCTTCCGATAAATTCGGTTGTTTCAACAAATCCGTATACGTGATGATCGACGTTAACGGCGTTCGTAAATCGTGGCTCACATTCGTAATGAGCTCTGTTTTTAAACGTTCACTTTTCGCTTGTTCGGTAACCGATACTTTCACACCTTCTTGCAAATTGTTTAAATGCTCGGCATGTTTTGCGATGGGCGACTTGCCTTCAATCGGAATTTCTGTCAATTCACCTTGCGCAATTTTTTCTGTCGACTTAAAGACACGATTTAAATAACCGAAGCGTCGGACGAAAATGTATAGCGCAGGCAATCCTAAAAAGACGACAGCTAGCATGTAAAAAATGATTAAAAATGGTTCATACGCTACGAATACCCATCCTAAACCAGCTAAGAAAAAGCCGATGAGTAAAATGAACATTTGAACACCAATCGAGCGGTGTAAAAAAGCGTCCCGGAAAGAAAGGAAAAAGCGTGCAGTCATCGTTTCTTTCCATTCTTCTAACGTCCACTCCTCTCGGTACACTTGACGAATTAATGTTAAGAGCATTGAAAATAGGACGTATAACAACACCCAAAGAATGAGCATGTTTTTGCTAAGGTGAACGAGTTTCCAAAACAACTCCCAATACCCGAAGCTTCTTCCGTATAAATATAAACTGTACCCGATATGATACTCCGCGATACGCAATGCAATAAATGACACAATTACAGCGAGTCCGATTCGGAAATCGAGCGGAATTTGTTCGTAACGTTTTAACCAATTGGATGATTCAAATGAACGTAAACGATGTTGTTTCCATTGTTGAATGAGCGCACCGACAGAAATTATGCCTAATACGATGACGCTAAAATAAATCAATTGATTCCAACGAAATTGATTGCTACTCGCATAAAATGCACTCGTTTCTGGTAAAGGTTCTTTCAAATCGATACTTCCAACAAACTCTTGCTCTAAAGAGAGTTTATTCGACTCGGGATTTACTACTGTTTCTACGTCTCCATTCAATCGATGAGGCATATTGACATGATTTTGAACCGAGACGATGAACGGTTTATTTTTTGTAAATATTTCTCCGTTTGCCGCTGTTTCATCTGGCTCTAAATTTGTATATTCTTCTCCCGTTTCAATCGCTGTTAATTGATAGAGTATCGCATCATCAAAATCGTAACGAGAATGTGTTCGAGTCTCATTAATATCTTTTATTATTTCTTTCGCTCGTTCACGTTTTATTTTATTTGCGACATACTCCTCATCTCGAAAATTACGTTCGATGTCTGCGAGCTTCTCTTCCATCTCTTCTTGTAATTGATCCGCTTTTTGTCCTTCTGCTTGTGCAATACTCGTTTCATAACGTTCACGAATCGAATCGAGTTGCTCGTCTAACATGCCGTAACGATGACGATATTCTTCAATGTCCCCTTCGGAAACATCGATCAATGTCATCCACTGCGCTTCTGTATAATTCGGCAATAGTTGTTTTTCGATGACTGTTTTTTGTTCTTGATACGCCTCTTTAAAATCATTCGTCTGTTGATAACTACTATGCCAATACGTTGAACCGTTGCGCAATACGAATAAAAAAGCGACGAGAATAATCGTGACGAGCGCGCTATATTTCCACATTTGTTTTTTCATAAGTTCATACTCCCTTTCATAATAGCCCCGATATATGTGGCGATATCAAATGTTTTCGTAAACCATGTACTACAAAGATTTATAATGAAAGGAAAAGTATAAATGAGACTGACAAATGCGATTGCTAAACCGAACCAATGTTCGCTTTTACTTATCAATTTTGTATCCAATTCCCCACACAACCTTTATGTAACGCGGATTTTTAGGATCCGCTTCAATTTTTTCTCTTATTTTCCGAATGTGGACCGCGACGACATTATCCGCATTGTACGCTTCTTCTTCCCAAACGCGTTCATAAATTTCATTGATTGAAAACACACGTCCAGGATGACGCATGAGCAAGCTCGTAATTTTAAATTCAATCGGTGTTAATTTGACAGGCTTGCCGTCGACACTCACTTCTTTCGTTTCATCATTTAATGACAGTCCGTCAATTTGAAGAGTACCTTCTTCCACCCCTTCGTACGTACCGAGTGTGACGTAACGTCGCAGTTGTGATTTCACACGTGCCATTAATTCAAGCGGATGGAACGGCTTCGTCACATAATCGTCCGCTCCGACAGATAAACCGTGAATTTTATCGGTATCTTCTGACTTTGCGCTCAGCATGATGATCGGGACATTTTGTTGTTCGCGAATTTTAAATGTCGCTGTAATCCCATCCATATTCGGCATCATAATGTCTAAAATTAATAAGTGGACTTCATTTTCCTCTAACAACTGGAGTGCTTCGACACCATCTGCTGCTTTTAGTACGTGATACCCTTCATTATGTAAATAAATTTCAATACCATCTCGAATATCTTGATCGTCATCTGCGACGAGAATTGTTAGTTCTTTCATATTGATCACCTTTTCCTTATTTTTATTATAAGAGGGATGTCTTAATAAACACCTCTTGCAA
>JASLHQ010000095.1 GCA_030152265.1 Savagea sp. | reverse complement strand
AAGGGCGCTACCGCCACAAGACGCACATTGGAAAATCGTCGTTTGTTTTTCTTCCGCATGGAGTTCATGTGGCATCGCTCGTCACCTCACTGTTGTAAATTTTCTCCGCATTCACTGCAAAACTTCGTACCTGGAGCGTTCGCATGACCGCATTTCGGACAGTCCGCTTGTTGTTTCGCACCGCAATCTGGACAAAACTTCGCTCCTTTTTGCATCGCCACTCCACATGACACACATGGAACAGTATCCGGTGCTGTTGACTTCCCGCAATGTGAACAAAACTTCGCGTCGTGTGGAATCGCTTCTTGACAATGCGGACAAGGTTTCATGTTCGGAACATTTGGCGTGCTCGGTTGTTGCGTTTGCGCTTGGTTCAACATATGCCCCATCGCTTGACCCGCTCCGAAGCCCGCGCCTAAACCTGCAGCACCCCCTTCATTTTGTGCCGCTTCTCGAATCGCTTTCGCCGCTTGGAATTGTTGGTATTGGTTCATATCGCCTAAAACACCCATGCTCGTGCGTTCGTCCATCGTCTGTTCGACTTCTTTCGGAAGCGATAAGTTTTCGATGTAGAGCGATGTAATGTCAAAACCGAATGCTTCAAAACGCGGACGCATTTTTTCTCGTCCTGCTTCACTTAATTCATCGTAATGCATCGCCAAATCGAGCGCTGGAATACCAGATTCCGCAAATAAATCACTGAGTCCTGAAATGATCATCTTTTTTAAATGACCTTCGATCGCTTCGGTCGTATACACTCCGTTCGTCCCGAACAATTGTTGTAAAAACACTTTCGGCTCACTGACGCGATACGAATAAATGCCGTACCCGCGCAAACGGATGACACCGAACTCTGGATCGCGCATCATGATCGGATTCGACGTGCCCCATTTTTGATTGATGAACTGTTTCGTATTGACGAAATACACTTCCGCTTTGAACGGAGAATTAAAACCAGTAGGCCATGACTTTAACTTCGTCATGACAGGCATATTGCGTGTCACGAGTTCGTGATGCCCTGGACCGAACACATCCGTCACTTCTCCTTCATTGACGAAAATCGCTACTTGTGATTCACGCACGATTAACTTCGCACCCATTTTAATTTCATTATTTGCGACAGGGAAGCGGTACACTAATGTGTTTGAACTATCATCTGTCCATTCAATTACTTCGATAAATTGATTTTTAAAAAAGTTAAAAATGCTCATCGCCGACACTCCTCTAATGTTGATATAGCTATTATACGCTACAAATCGGAATAAGTTTCATGAAAACAGGGAACTTGTTTGAGAAGGACACGTTACGTAGTAAAGGGGGAGAGCGAGTTGCGAAAAATCATTTGGTTCGGAATCGGCATTGCGCTCATCGGATTAGCGGTGAATTGGGGAATATGGACGACGTCGGAATGGTATACGGAACGCGGAGAAGTAGACGGAGACCCGATCGTATCTCCGAATCATCAACATGAAGCGGTCATTCGCTACGAATTATACGGGGGTGCGGCAGGTGGGGTACGGGCGATTGTCAATGTAGGAAATCGGACGATTTATGTTGCGGAAGCTCGTGAACGTTTACATCTCGTATGGGAAACAGAAGACGTCCTTCGTATCGAAAACGGCGATTTTCAACTAACGCTAAACGTCGACAAGGAACGGTACGATGAAAGTGGCAAACAATGTAAAAAGTATATCGTGAAAAAGTATAGTACATGTTATGAAGGACAAATGAAAAACCAAGCCCTTTAAGTAGGTGCTTGGTTTTTGTGTGGACTTATTTAATTAATTCGACTAACTTTTGTGAAATACCGCCTGAGACGATTGTTTTTTGTTCAGTCGCTGCGTTGTATAAAAGAACGCCATCGTCTGTATTTTGCATAAAGATGTTTTGTTCTTTAAATGGTGAAGATGCTGTTTCGACTGAAAATTGGTAATCCGCTGGTCCATCGAACGGGAACTCAGCGTCTTCCCATGTCGCTTCTTCTAATACTGTTTCGACTGATGCGATCGCTGCACCTGTCACTGTCCCGTGGCGTAAGTAGTCTGTTGAACCTTCGTCATATTTGAAAATCATCACATGTGGCTGTTCGCTCATCGCTTTGTCGATCACTTCGATGTTTTCAGCGTTGCCGACCGGTGGATGACTCATACCGAACGCTTCGCCATGTTCTACTTTCACTTTTTGTCCACGTTTTAACTGTGCTTTCGTTTCGTCATCAATTTCTCCTGTTGAGAAGAAAATGCGTTGACCTTTCATTTTGCCGTTAAAGACAGATGATTCTTCAACTGTCATTAAAATGCGCTCATCTGTAATATCGTCAATTAAACCGATTGTGCCTGGCATTTGCGCAACCTCCTCACTTTGTGCGGCATCGATGCCTTCTTGTTGTTCGACCTTCATCGTATTCCCTAAACCACATGCGCCTAAAAGTAAAACCGATGATAATGTGACGGCACCTAATATATTTCGTTTCATGAATGTTCAGCTCCTTTAGTTGTTAAGACGAACATAACATAGCGATGTTTCTGCTGTACGGAGCGCTGTTTCGCATTTGAAAATGTGACAAAGCGCGGACACAGAAAATTAATCAAATATTAACGACTTTTCCGCATAATACATGTTTAAGCGACAAGATTTTCGTTTAAAGCAACTTTTGACGAACTAATGTCTGAAAAACGAACGAATTGTCATTTTTATTTCGAGGTGTAACAGTTGACAACTTTTTCAGGCTGTTCGAGCGTGGTATACTACAGAAATGAGAAAGGATGGTTGATGGTGTTGTATACAGATTTATTATTTGATGTCGATGATACGTTACTGCAGGTTAAAAAAGGAGAGGAAGCGGCACTTCGAACGATTTTTGCGGATTACGGTGTCGATTATGCGGATGGATTCGAGACATTTCGCACGATCAGCAGTGCTTTATGGCAAGCGGCGGAAGCGGGAGAAATAACGGTTCCGATGATTTTAGAAACCCGTTTTACGAAATGGCTAGACGCATATCAATTAGAAGGCGATGGTGTCGCTTTAGATGAGCGTTTTCGTTCGTTGCTTGCAGCGGATGATTACAGTTTTGACGGGGCGTATGACATGCTTCGACGTTTAGAACGTCATCATCGCTTGTCGATTGTGACGAACGGTGTCGGAAATACGCAAGATGCTCGTTTAAAACGGTCTAATCTCGATTCCTTTTTCGCCTATCGTTTCGTATCGAGTGAAATCGGTGTTCAAAAGCCGGACGAGCGATTTTTTGAAGCGGTAAACGAAACGATTCCCGAATTTCAAGCAGAGCGAGCGCTCGTCATTGGGGATTCATTGACGAGCGATATGGAAGGAGCGCGGAGAGCGGGTATTCCGAGCTGTTGGTTCAATCCTGAACGGGCATCGATTCCGAATCAGCCGATTGATTACATTATTCACGCCTATGCGGACTTAGAACGTTTAGTGACGTGGCAAGAGCCTGTGCGCATTCGCATCGATCATTATCAACTAGAAGAAGAACGCATCTACGTAGGCGATCGTTCAATGATTGACGACTTAATGTGGTTAGAAGGTTGGCACGCGGTGGAAAAAGAATTGCACGCACTCGGATTTTTACGCACGACGAAGCCCGCGCATCTCGTCCTCGATTTCGATACCCAATTAAAATATGTTCTTCATACTCGAAAGGGAACAAGTGTTCTTTTATAATGGAAGTGAAAGGGGATGTTGAGGATCGAAAACTTTTGGGAAATGAGCGAATACGCGACCGAAACATACGTCGCGCCAACGCCGACAGATGAAGAGATTGAGATAGTAGAACAACGATTAGGCTACACATTACCGAGCAGTTATATCGACTTCATGCGTGGACAAAATGGAGGAATCCCGCTTCGCTCCACGTATCCGACAAGCGAGGCGACATCTTGGGCAGACGACCACATCGCCATTACAGCTTTCTTCCCTTTATCGAGCACGCATGAATACGGTATTGCGGGAGAGATGGGCACTCATTTTTGGGAGAGTGAATGGGGTTACCCTGCGATTGGCGTAGCGATTTGTGACTGCCCGTCAGCTGGCCACGACCTCGTATATCTCGATTACCGAGCGTGTGGACCGACGGGAGAACCGTCTGTCGTCCATATCGACGTAGAATGCGAACAAGAAACGAAGCTCGCTGACAACTTTGAACAATTTATAAATGGATTACGATTAGAAGAGGAGTGGGACGTATGACTGTACAATTACCGAAACAATTAGAAGCGTGGCGCCAAGGTTTAGAACAAACCGCACGCCCTGTGATTCGCATCCAGACGAAACGAGAACAACCATCCCGCACGCAAAGTCATTTTGGCGGCACACCTTATTGGTTAAAGACGATGCCTTATCCGACAGCACAAGATGGCACGCCGCTCCGCTTGTTGGCGCAAATTCGTTTCGACGAAATCGAACAACCACTGCCACACTATCCGACGACGGGCTTACTGCAATTTTTTATCGCAAGTGACGATCTATACGGTCTTGACTTCGACGCCCCGCAAAAACAAGATACATTTCGCGTCGTCTATCATGAAACGGTAGAAGAAGACGAAACGAAATGGGCAGACATTCCACACATTCCTGTGGAAGAGTACGGATTTCCGATGGAAGAAGCGGGAACTTTACAATTTGCGCAAGAAGAGATGTATTTATCATGCGACGATTTCCGCTTTACCGAACAGTACGATTGGACAGCACTCGACTTAGGTGATGAAGAAGATGAAGTACTAGACGAGTTATGGGAAAACTTCTCTTCTTCCGGTCATCAACTCGGCGGCTATCCGTACTTTACCCAAGAAGATCCTCGCGCCTACAGCGACGACGTCTTAAAAGAATATGAATTACTTTTCCAACTCGACACAGATGATACGATTGAATGTATGTGGGGCGATGCAGGTGTCGCCAACTTCTTCATTCACCCAGACGACTTAAAAAACCGCAATTTCTCGAACGTCTTATACAACTGGGATTGCCACTAAACAAAAAAGCGTGCGAACCCGAAGTGCCCATGAAAACCCTAGGACCTTCGCAAAGAAAAAAGCATACTTTACGAACGTTTAGTGAAGTACAAGCAGTTACTTGCAAGAAAAAGGGAAATGAGGCACAATATGTAGTAATAGAAGGGTGAAAAAACCTACCCCTCGCCGTCTCCCTCTGTATGGAGGGAGTGGATTGAAATATTACGCTGTTGATAGCGTGTTAACAACTGTTAGGTTTAATTGTTTTTTTAAATTCGATAAAAAATATAGTAAATATATTTACTGCTAAGAGCCCGGCCAAAAAAATACTTTCTCAATCTGAAGTGGAAGCTTTGCTTTTTAATAGTGAAGGTGAAAATAAAGGAAATATGTAGCAAGTACGGTATTT
>JASLHQ010000055.1 GCA_030152265.1 Savagea sp. | reverse complement strand
TTCACGTTCAACAGATGGGAGGAGCAATCTTTTTAATCCGTCTTGAATGGCTTCTTCTACTTGCAAACGATGTTCATTCGGTAATTGCTTCGTATATAAGCGAACTAATTCCGCTTCGATTGCTGATTCTGGAAACTGGATCGCAATTTTTAAAACATCTTCTTTCTCTCCTCGGTTTAATGCGAGTGTACGGTGAGGGACGATCGAACGAATCGGCTCGGCATATTCATAGTAATTCGCAAAGACGGAACGTTCATCTTCCGCGCCTTTTTTCAGTTGTGAAATAATTTGACCTTCTTTTTTCACATGTTTCCGTGCAGCATTGCGGGAACGGACATCATCCATCAACTGTTCGGCAATGATGTCACGCGCCCCTTGAAGTGCCTCTTCTTCATGTAAAGCATCTTCTTCTCTTTCGGCAAATTGTTGCAATAGCGCTCCATACTCTTCACCTTTTAATAAAGCGTCAGCAAGCGGTTGGAGTCCCCGTTCAATCGCAGTCGTCGCTCTCGTTCTTCGCTTCTGCTTATACGGACGATATAAATCTTCTACTTGCTGAAGTGTCGTTGCGCGTTCAATCGCTTGTTGTAATTCAGATGTTAATTTTTCTTGTTCTCCAATTAAACGAATGACTTCTTCTTGTCGCGTCATTAAAGATTTCACATAATGATAGCTATCTTCAATCGTTTTAATTTGCACTTCATCTAATGATCCTGTCGCTTCTTTTCGGTAACGTGCAATGAACGGGACGGTATTGCCCTCATCTAGCAACTGTATTACCGCTTTTGTCTGTTTCGTTGGCAATTGCGCACGTTGAGCTGTTCTCTTAATCGTTAATTCCATGTTCGTTTCCTCCTCATATGAAAAAAGACAAGTACATCATCTGTACCTGTCTTTTAGCAGTCGATCATGCTTAATTAATTATAACAACTGCACCGCTATAAAAGTAGCATCATCTGCTGGATCTATTTTACTTTCGATTTTTTTAGCTAAGTCGTATGCGGTCGGACTCTGTTGCAAACAAGCTTTCGGACTTGTTGCTAAAATGCCATCCGAATGCATATAAAATATATCGCCACTCTCATAGGTATACGTTTGACAGTTCATTTTAATTTTGCGACCTGACAAATACCCCATGACAGGCAAAGGATAAATCATTTCAGCATGATTGTGCAACATGTACATTCGAATATTTCCGACTCCACAATATGTTAGCTGTTTCGCTTGAAAATCAATTCGAACAATTCCTACCGCTGCCCCTCGTTTGGCAATCATTTGACGATTACTTTCTGTAAACCAAAACTCAAACGATTCGTCAGGATATTTCGCTACTGTTTCTTTCACTACTTTAGCAGATTCATTCGCTTCTGGACCATTTCCTAATCCGTCTGCGATGACGAGTACAGCAAACTTATCTGTAAAGTGAGTATGTGCAACATCCCCACTAATATCATTTCCTACTTTAATTCGATTCATCGTATAACATTCTAAATGTTCATCTATGTGTCGTTCCAATCACTAGCACCGCCTGATGATAATATCGCTTCTTGTAATTTTTTAATCGCTTTTCTTTGCAGGCGTGACACATGCATTTGTGAAATGCCGAGACGCTCTCCCGCTTCTTTTTGGCTCATTTGTTCGATGTACGTATATTGAATAATATTTCGTTCTCTCTCAGTTAAAACTGATAACGCTTCTGCTACAAGTAAACGTTGATCTGTCTTTTCATAGCCGTCATCTTGTTTTCCGACTAAATCAAACAGTGTCATTGTGCCGCCTTCAGCATCAGCGTCCGATTGATAATCCATCGACAACGCATGGTAACTACGCCCCATCTCCATCGCTTCTAAAACCGCTTCTTCGTCCACCTCTAAATAAGCAGCAATTTCGTCGACACGAGGCGAGCGTTGCAGTTCTGTCGTCAACGTCTCAACTGTCTTTTTAATTTTAGGACCGAGCTCTTTAATGCGTCTAGGTACGTGAACATCCCAAGTTTTATCTCGTAAGAAACGTTTAATTTCCCCTACAATTGTCGGAACAGCGAACGCTTCGAAACTACGTCCGACTTCTGGGTCATATCGGCGAATCGCACCTAATAAACCGAGCATTCCGACTTGTACTAAATCTTCATGATACGATTTACCATACGAATATTTTCGAGCGATCGCATGAACGAGTCGTTCATAATTTAAAACGAGGGCTGTTTGAGCTTCTTCATCCCCATCTTCTTGAAACTTCCGTATCCATTGGAGCACTTCATCCTTTGACGGCTTTGGCTCTTTACGAGAAGGCTGTTTGTTTGGCATCCTCTTCGCCTCGCTCTCTTTGAAGATACTTCGTCATGAAGACAGTGACACCCTCCTCTTGGTGGATACGCACTTCATCCATTAATGTCTCAATTAAATAAAGACCGAGGCCGCCTTCACGTAAAAATTGGGCTTCAATCTCTTCATCGTAAGGACCTGTACGTTGTTTCGCTTCTTCAAAATCAAAACTGACTCCGTGATCCGTCACCATAATTTCTAATCGATCGTTATAAAGCGCACAACCGATGAGCACTTCACCAGCTTCATTTGCTTCGTAAGCGTGTTGGACAGCATTCGTCACCGCTTCACTCGCCGCGATTTTCAAGTCTTCAATGTCATCATATGTAAAGCCGAGCCTACTCGCAATGCCTGAAATAGCAAGACGCGCTACTCCGACATATTGAGCTTTAGCTGGAACTTTCATTTCAATGTAATCATATTGCCCCATCATCGTTCATCACCCTTTGCTTCTTCGACATCGATAATCGCATCTAAACCTGTAATTTCGAATAGACGGTACAAACGACGATTTAAACCTGTCACTTTTACATGGCCGCCTTGCTCTTGTAATGTTTTATAAAAACCGACGAATACGCCTAAACCTGTACTATCCATATATGCTACTTCTGATACATCTATTTCAGCTTGCACACCTTTTAAATGAATAATAGTATTTAATTGCTCTTTTAATTTCGGTGCCGTAAAAGCGTCGACTTCTCCGACGACTTTAAATCGATACACATCTTGTACTTCTTGTTGTTGTACATGTAAATCCATTTTACATCCACCCCTAACGTTATAGTTATCAAAAATTTATCTATTTCCTTTACATACCCTAATTTTTAAAAATAAAACCTAATTAGTTCTTTTTCATAATAGCTACTGTAAAATCATCGTGTAAACGGAAGTTTTGAAGTTGAGACAGTTCTTTGAAAAGATGATCCGCCATTTGTTGAGCAGATTGATTTCTCACTTCATAAAGAAGTTGTTCGATGATTAAGCTATCTAAAAAACCTTCTTCTGTCCGAATTTCAGTTACGCCATCTGTCATAATCGCAACAAAATCACCAGAGTGTAACAAAACACGTCGCTCCTCATATTCGACTTCTCTTTTAACACCTAACAATAAACCTTTGGCGTCTAAATGCTCGAATCTTTTCGTTTCTGAACGATATAAAAGCGCAGGCTCATGTCCTGCCGAAGCGTAAGTGAAATGTTGGTCTTCGACATTGTACATTCCATAATACATAGAAATAAACATAGAGTTATCTACACTTTTTTCTACGATTCGGTTAATGATTTTCAAAACTTCGCTCGGAACGGACTCGTTCTCATCAATACTATCCATTCCGAATTTGATCATCGACATGCAGAGCGCTGCAGGAATACCTTTACCGATAACGTCTGCGACCGCGACACTCAGTTTCTTTTGTCCATGTTCGGCAAAGTAAATATAGTCTCCACTCATCGTCTTCGCTGCCTCACTCACATAGCCGATATCTAAACCCTCCATATTCGGTCTCGTTGCGTTCATTAACTTTTCTTGAACATTCGCTGCTACTTCCATCTCCATATGAAGCTCTTCACGCTTCTTAATTAAGCTTTGATGTTCACGAAGGGCTAAACCGTAATGAATCATCATTTCGATTAAGAAATCATGTGTCGTCGTTACTTCTTCACGCAACTCTGGAAATATGTGCATGACTGCGTCTTTATGCAGACTTACAACATCTTCTGGCGCAACTTCTTGTTCGATAAATTTACGACTAAATTGTTGAGCGAAGTATAAATTTTTCTCATCGAGGTTTTCTAAATATTTCTCTAACAATTCTTGATACTGCTTTTGTAAATCCATCATCTTTTCACTTCCCTTAACG
>JASLHQ010000035.1 GCA_030152265.1 Savagea sp. | reverse complement strand
ATTAAAAACGACAGATCGCATCGGAATTATTGTGGATGAAACAGTGCATACATTGTATTCAGAACAGTTGAAACGATTTGAACAGTTGCACAATGAAGTGCATACATTCGTCGTTCCGAAAGGGGAAGCGTGTAAAACATTGGACGTGTACGGCCGTGCTCAATCTTTTTTACTGCAAAAAGGGTTTACACGTAATTCTTTACTGTTCGCTTTTGGAGGGGGCGCGGTCGGTGATTTAACAGGATTTATCGCTGCGACCTTCATGCGTGGGATTCGTTTTATCCAATTGCCGACAACGGTGCTCGCACATGATAGTGCAGTCGGTGGGAAAACGGAGATCAACATGCCAGAAGGAAAAAATATGGTCGGTGCTTTTCATCAGCCAGAAGCAGTTATTTTCGATTTAAATATTTTTAAAACATTACCAGAAAGAGAATGGCGTTCCGGTATGGCAGAGTTAATTAAACATGCGTACATTTCGGATGCAACATGGACGGAGCAATTATTACAGGATGAACAATTTGTTCAACCAGCTTTCGATACGTTAGAAGAACAGTTATTGAAAGGTGTCGCAGTCAAAGCAAAAATCGTTGAAGAAGATACGTTCGAGCACGGAAGCCGTAAATTTTTGAACTTTGGTCATACGTTTGGACATGCGATTGAAGCGGCGACGAACTTCGGTACGCTCAGTCACGGTGAATGTGTCATGGTCGGCATGGCGTACGCTTTACTTTTAAGTGAAAAAGCTTCCACTTTACCAACAGGAGAAGCAAAGAAATTTATTCATTTCGCAAAACGACAAGGATATTCATTTGATTCTATTTTTGACTATTCATTTGAAACATTGTATCAATTTATGCAAAAAGATAAAAAAGCATCGTTCGGTACATTGCACTTCGTCATTTTAGAACAGATCGGTCATCCGAATGTTATGACAGTGGATGAGTCGTTATGTCGAGAAGTGTTTGAGGAGATGCGTCAATTAATCGAGGGGTGAATGGGAATGGTAACGAGAGGAATCCGTGGTGCGACTACGGTAGAAGAAGATCGCGAAGACCTCGTCTTACAGGCGACAGAGGCATTAATTATTGAAATGGTAGCGCAAAACGATGTGGAAATCGATGATATCGCATCGGTCATCGTGTCAACGACGACGGATGTGACATCGGTTTTCCCAGCACGAGCTATACGCTCAATCGAAGGTTGGGAGTATGTGCCGGTCATGTGCACACATGAAATGGATGTACCTGGAGCGATTCAAAAGTGCATTCGACTCATGATGCACGTCAATACGAATAAAGCGCAACGCGAGATCGAACATATTTATCAAAATGCAGCAGTTCGTCTCCGTCCAGATTTAGTGAAGGAGGACAAATAAATGATTCCTTACAAAAAAGTGCTCGACACGATGCAACCGTATAAGCCGGGCAAACCGATAGAAGAAACGAAAAAAGAATACGGTTTAACAGAAGTGATCAAGCTCGCTTCTAACGAAAACCCGTACGGCTACTCTCCGAAAGTAGCTGAGTGGCTACGCTCAGAGCAACAATTGTTACAGTTGTATCCAGATGCGAATGCAACGACATTGAAAGAAACGTTAGCGAGTAAAAATGGTGTAACGCCAGAACAATTGATTATCGGCAACGGAAGTGATGAATTAATTTCAATCATTTCACGCTCGATGCTAGATGAAACGAAACATGTTTTGATGGCGACACCGACATTTCCGCAATATGTTCACAATGCGAAAGTAGAGGGAGCATCATTTACGGAAATTCCATTAAAAGATGGCCATCACGACTATGAAAAATTTTTACAAGCAATCCAAGACAATACATCGATCGTTTGGATTTGTAACCCAAATAACCCGACAGGGAATGTGTTAAATAGCGCAGAACTTCAAGCATTTATCGAAGAAGTGCCGAGCGATATTTTAATCGTGCTAGATGAAGCATATTTTGAATACATTATGGCAGAGGATCATGTCGACTCACTCGAATGGTTGCCGAAGTATGACAACATTCTCATTTTACGCACATTTTCAAAAGCTTATGGGCTTGCGAGCATTCGTGTCGGTTACGGAATCGGACATCCACGCATGATTGAACAGTTCAATAAAGTGCGCAATCCATTCAACAATAATACGATGGCACATACAATCGCCAAAATTGCAGTGGAAGATGAAGAGTTTTTACAAAAAAGTCGCCAGTTAAACGCAGAACAGCGTGAACGCTTCTATACGTTCGCAAAAGAACAAGGATTAAATATTTATCCATCTGAAACGAATTTCGTATTAATTGAAACGAAGCGAGATGCGAATGAACTTGCCGATGAATTGATGAAGCGTGGTGTGATCGTACGAAGCGGAAACTTACTCGGAACTCCTGGCTATATGCGGGTGACGATTGGAACAGAACAACAGAACGATCAATTTTTTGAAGCGTTCAAACAACTTTTATAAAGCGAAAGTGGTAGAGGAATTATGACAATAACAGTAGCAATGATCGGGTTAGGTTTAATCGGAGGTTCGTTAAGTTTAGCTCTCCAAAGAAACGAAAATATTCACGTCATCGGTTTTGATCGTCGTTATCAAACGACGGATGAGGCATATCGCCGTTCCATTATCGATGAAATTGCGCCGAGCGTACGCTATGCGGTAGAGCGTGCGGATATTGTCATATTCGCTACACCGGTCAATACGACTGTAAAGCTCTTACGAGAAGCGGAGCATTGGACGTTCCGCGATGGCGTAATCGTCACAGATACAGGGAGTACGAAAGTTCCGATTATGGAAGCATCAACCCCTTTAGTGGAACGTGGCATTACATTTATAGGTGGACATCCGATGGCAGGGTCTCATAAAAGTGGGATTGCGGCAGCGAAAGAATTGCTGTTTGAAAATGCGTATTACGTGTTAACCCCTTATGATGATAATCAACAATGTGCTGTTGAGACGTTGCGTGACCTTTTACAGCCGACGAAAGCGAAAGTCGTCGTCTTAGATGCATACAAACATGATCGGATGACAGCGATGGTGAGCCATTTCCCACACGTCATCGCATCGAGTCTCGTCGATCGTTTAGCGGAAGAAAAAGAAGAAGAACCGTTCGTCGCGAAATTAGCAGCCGG
>JASLHQ010000210.1 GCA_030152265.1 Savagea sp. | reverse complement strand
ATAAAGATATCGACTCAGTTTTCGCACGATTAGGAGGGAAGTAAGATGACGACATTAACGAAAGAGATGAAGCAGTTAAAAGAACGAAATGAAAAAGCATTCGTTCCGTACATTATGGCAGGAGACGGTCCGCTCGAACAGCTAGAAGAAACGATCGTCCGCTTACAAAACCTCGGGGCGACAGCGATTGAGCTCGGTATCCCGTATTCGGACCCTGTCGCAGACGGTGTCGTCATTCGAGAGGCAGGAGAGCGAGCGCTCGCAGCGGGTGTGACATTGGATAAAATTCTCGAAACGGTTGCGACGTTTACACGCGTTCGTATCCCGCTTTTAACGATGGCTTATGTGAACACGATTTTCGCTTACGGCATTGAGCGTTTTGCGAAACGTGCTCAACAAGTCGGCATTCTTGGAGCGATCATTCCTGACTTGCCGTACGAAGAGCGAGACCTCGTAGCAGAGCCGTTTCAACAGCACGACATCGCACTCATTCCACTCGTTGCGTTGACGAGCCCGAAAGAGCGTATCGAAAAACTCGTTCAAGAAGCGGAAGGATTCATTTATGCGGTGACGATTAACGGAGTTACCGGAAATCAAAATCAATTGAACGATTCGCCACTCGACCATTTCGATACGTTGAGAGCAATGACCGATTTACCCGTTTATGCGGGATTCGGCATTACGACAGCGGAAGATGTAGAGCGTATGAATGCTCATACAGACGGTGTGATCGTCGGTAGTGCGATCGTCCGCGCTTTACACGAACAAGACCGAGAAGCGCTCGAACAATTATTTGTCGCATATGCTTAATTGCATAAAAATGTCTGAAATCAAAAGAGATTTCAGACATTTTTTATTTTCATCATGTTGACAAACAAATTTCACGATAATTACATTGTCGACATTTCCATTCATCTGTCGTCCGTTCGTACGAGTCGAGCGGGAGCGGTGCGTTTATCGAAGGATCGGCGACGTAGTGCAACATCTCTTCCACACTCATTTGAAAAACATCCGTCATATGTTGTAATTCAAGTTGGGTAGGCTGATGTACGGCACGTTTCCCATCTTTTAAATATTCATTGCATAAGTCGATATCATCTAAAGAAGCGCCGTAATTGAGTAGTACGTAAATGCTGTACAGTACGAGCTGTTGATGATCACTAGAGGAAGGTTTCCCTGTTTTCCAGTCGATAATGATGTAGCGATTCGTCTGTCGGTCGAACAGTAATAAGTCGAGGACGACGAACACTTTCGTATCGAAAATCGAAACGGTTGCGAAATCTTCCAGTTGTATAAAATCGAAGCGTTCCGGCTCACGCTCAATCATGCGCCACGTTTCACTTCGTAAAAAGTTTTGAAATGTCGGTTTTAAACGTTCGCGGTACGTAGCGACTTGTTCCGGGTCGAAGCCGTCTCCGTAATAAAAATCCGTCAACATCGTATAGCGACTCGGACGTGCAAACCATGCTTCTCGTCTCATCGTAGAATCTAAATACGCTTCATTTAATAAATGTCTCGCATCTTCTATCAATTTCTGCAATGAAGGTTGTAATCGCGATTGGAAAAATTGTTGGAGTGATTTCGCAATTAAATCGTGGACGATCGTTCCGAATAATAACGGTAAAGATGTAATCTTTTTTAAGCGATACACATGTTTCGTCTCTTCGTCGACATTGTATTGCAGCCAGCCATTATGCGAGTAGTAATAATGATACGCATACTGACGTCGACACGTTTGAAACGTTTGTTGACGGGCAAGTGACCACGAAAATTCTGGATATTGTTTAATCTCGAAAATAAACGCCTCCTTCATAGGTTGTTGGAAAAAGAAAAAAGAGTGTTAGAACAAATTCGTCTAACACTCTTTCGTATCACTTGTATTTATGGACGAGATCACGCCACGACATGAGTCCAGACTCTAATGATTGAAGTAAAATTTCCGCAGTCGCAATATTTGTAGCGAGTGGGATTCCATAAACGTCACAGAGGCGCAAAAGCGCTGTTACATCAGGTTCGTGGGGCTGTGCAGTGAGTGGATCTCGGAAAAATAAAATGAGATCGAGTTCATTTTCAGCGATCATCGCGCCAATTTGTTGGTCGCCCCCAAGCGGACCGGATTGTAGACGTGTAATCGAAAGTTCTGTCTCACCCATAATACGTTGACCGGTCGTGCCAGTCGCAAATAGTTCGTGCTTTTGAAAAATGTGCTCGTAAGCAATTGTAAAATTGACCATTTCATCTTTCTTCTGATCATGTGCGATAAGTGCAATTTTCAATGAAAGTCCCTCCGAAAAAAGATGTATTACGAATGGAATAAAATGAGTTTACCCGTAGGTGAAGCGAGACGGTGCGTGCGCTCTTCTAAATTATTTTCAGCGACAAATTGCTCCCCTTTTTGTTTCGCTTCTGAATCGTTCGCTGCTTCGATTGATTCGTCGAATAATACTGTTCCATCCGCCTCATATGCTGTAAGTTTATAAGTTTTCATTTCCATCACCATTCCTTTCATTCCCCATTATACTATCTTTTCAGAAAAATTTGTATCTCAACCGACTTATTTCTCTTTTTTATGTAAAGGAACCTTGACATAAGAAAGTGTGTAAAGTAAGCTTTACGTATAAAAATGAGAGAAGGAGAGAGTGTATATGAAAAATCCGTGGAAATTTCTCGCAATTTTTTTCGGTTTTGCGAGCATTTTAATCATCGCCTCATCCGTCACAGGTGGAACATTCCCGAGAGGAGATG
>JASLHQ010000200.1 GCA_030152265.1 Savagea sp. | reverse complement strand
CGTGACGACCCCTTGAATTTTATTGCGTGTCGTCTGTGGTTTATAGCTCATAATCGCAATTTTTTGTCAGACGATACGGTTTAAAAATGTCGATTTTCCTACGTTTGGTCGTCCTACAATGGAGACGAATCCTGATTTATAATTACTTTCCATGTAAATCCTCCTTCGTAAATGCCCCTGGTAATAAAGCACTCACGGTCGTTTCTTCTACTTCACCTTGTAAATTCGTTAAATAAACAGGCGTATTAGCATCACTAAACTCTATCATAACTTGGCGACATGCACCACAAGGAGAAATAGGCCCTGTCGTATTGCCGATGACAGCAATCGCCTCAATCTCTGTCGCTCCTTCTGATACTGCTTTAAAAATCGCTGTACGCTCGGCACAGTTCGTAAGTGGGTAGCTCGAGTTTTCAATGTTGCATCCTGTAAATGTGCGACCGTCTTTCGTTAACACAGCCGCTCCTACTTTAAATTGAGAATATGGAACGTAAGCATGTTCTCTCGCTTCTTTTGCGAGTTCCATCAATTGTTTCTTTTCCATCGTTACCTCCACCATTTTGGTATAAATATTATAAGTCCGATACATGCGCTTACAAACGCATATACGAGGACCGCTCCTGCAGCTAAATCTTTCGCTTGTTTCGCTAAAAGCGCATAATCTGTCGTCACTAAATCAACGACACGTTCAACGGCTGCATTCATCAATTCTAAAGCAAACATGCCACCGATAAGTAAAAGGACGATGAACCATTCTACTTGAGAAAGTCCCGTCCACATACTCAGTCCGATGACGATGATTGCGCTAAACAAATGAAAACGGAGATGTTTCTCCGTTTTCATACCATGGACGATTCCTTCGAATGCATAACGGAATGAATCGATATATTTTCGCATTCCGTCACCTCGTTAAACCGAACGCCTGCAAAATTTCATCTTGACGGCCGAACATTTCTTTTTCATCTTCTTCTGTCATATGATCGTAACCGAGCAAATGAAGAAAACCGTGCAAAGCTAAAAATCCTAGCTCTCGTTTCTCTTCATGATTGTACTCCACGGCTTGTCGGCGCATCGTATCGAGTGAAATGATTAAGTCCCCTAATAAAATAGGCATCCCTTCCACTCGTTCAAAAGCAATTTCACCTTCGCTCTCTTCTTCTAAAGCGAAAGATATGACATCGGTCGGACGATCAATTCCTCGATATTCACGATTAATGATTTGAATTTCTTCATCCGTCGTAAACGTAATACTCAATTCATAATTTCCATCTAATTTCTCATACTGCGCTGCAAATTTTAAAATGCGATCGACGAGTTCTAACTGTTCATCTGTTACCTCGTTCGTCTCATCTTGATAATCAATATGCATCTCGTCACCTCTTATGTTGGATATTCAATCCGGTTATGGAAGATGCCATTCAATGTTTCACAAATGACACGTTCAACAATTTTTAACTCTCGTACCGAAATATCACATTCGTCAAATTGGCCATCGTTCAATTTTCCTTGAATAATATTGTGCACGAGGTTCGCAATTTTTTCTGGTGTCGGATCTTTCATCGAACGTACCGCTGCTTCTGTACTATCCGCAATCGACACGACTGCAATTTCTTTCGTTTGCGCTTTCGGTCCTGGGTAGCGGAAATCATCTTCCGTCACACTCGGGTCTAATTCTTTCGCTTTATGATAGAAAAACTGTAAAAAGCTCGTGCCGTGATGCTGTCTCGCGATATCGACAATTTCTTTCGGCATACCGTGACTTTCTAAAATATTTCCACCGTCCACAGCGTGTGCGATAATAATTTCCTTACTTTCCGAAGGCGATAATTCATCATGAGGATTGCGCCCCGTATGTTGGTTTTCAATAAAGTAATTTGGACGTACCGTCTTTCCAATATCGTGATAATAACTGCCGACACGAGCGAGCAAACCGTTCGCTCCGATCGACTCACAAGCAGCATCTGCTAAATTCGCCACCATGACGCTATGGTGGTACGTTCCCGGCGTTTCCACTAAAATTTTCTTTAATAGTGGATGATTCGGATTCGATAATTCGACTAACTTCATGTCCGATAAAATTCCAAATACTGATTCAAAGAAAGGAAGTAGACCGATTGTCATCGCACCTGACAGTAAGCCGGATACAATCGCTGCAACTAAGTAAAATGCCATCTCCTTCCACGTATACGATGACTGAGTCATAAGTAAATAAAAGACGATAAAGACGACGTTCGTGCAAGCTACCGCAATGCTCGTTTTCAAAATATTAGAGCGTCGGCCATCTTTCCCTAGTACGTATAAGCTCGTTAAACCACCGAACATAATATACATCATCGTTTCCATCTGTAAAATCGCTGCATAACCTTCTTGTAAAATAATTCCGGCCATCGCAGCTGTAATAATCGTAACGGTCATCGCGATTCGTTCGTTTAACAATAGACGTACGAGCATCGTCGCTAGCGCCGTTGGGAATAAAAAGGCGAGTTGCACATCAAACTGTTCATCAATCAATCCGAGCAGGCGCATACTACCTGTTAAAATGATTAGTAGAACGTAAACAATTAACAATGCTTTCTTTTTCATCTGATCCGAAGCAGTTGATGCATTGAAATGTAAATATAAAATTCCGCTGACGAATAATAAAAACGTAATGATCGCTAACATCGGCTTTAAAGAATTCGTTCCGTCATCTGCAAGTAAACCAATCAATTGCAATTGACGATACACTTCTCCGTCAATCAGTTGTCCTTCTCGAACGATGACTTGTCCTTGTAAAATACGGACAGGCTCTACGAGTGCACGCTCTTTATCACGACGCTCTTTCGTTAATTCTTCATTCAAAATTTCAGTTTCTGTAATTAAAATGCGACTCATCGTAATGAGACTATTTTTTAATGGATTCGGAAGAATCGAATCTCTTTCAATATTTCCAGCAACCCGCGCTCTTATTTGCTCGACTTGTTCTTTCCGAATCGGTTCATCTAGTTCTCGTTTAATGATGCCTTGCATCGTTCGTGACATTTGTTCAATATCTTGCTCCGACATTTGTAAAATATATGTAATGTCACGATCTGGTAATTTAAAAGCGCCATCTTCTTCAACGAGTGCACTCAATTTTTCACGCACGAGCTTCGCTTGCTCACTTAAAGATGGGGGTGTTTCTTCTTTTGCACTTTCTCGTTTCACCTCGATGAAATAGTTAAAAAAAGATGCGATAATCGCTTGATGGTTGCGAGAAATTTCCCCCGAAAATTGATAAATAGCAGGTACTTCTGCAGCGACTCTGTCTCGCTCTAATTCTGTTTTATACGTATCTTCCACCGTTTTTGTAGCGCGAATCGTCTTCGGTGCGACTTCAAACTCTGAAATTTGATACGTTTCATGTTGCATCCGATCGACCGTAATAACAAAGAGTAAAACAGTAGCAATTGCCATCGTATACAACATAAATTGTGGAAATTTCATATTTCGAAAAAATTGAATTAGCGATTTAAACAAAGTTAGGACTCCCCCTTCTGTTTAATCGTCCTTCGTTTCATACGCGTCGATAATTTTCGCGACGAGTGGATGACGTACGACATCTCCTTTTTCTAAATAATGGAAATGGATGTCATCAATATGACTTAACTTCTCTTGCACTTCTTTCAATCCCGAATAAACGCCTTTCGGTAAATCAATTTGTGTTAAGTCTCCCGTTATAATCATCTTCGATCCGAAACCGAGACGTGTTAAAAACATTTTCATTTGTGCTTTCGTCGTATTTTGCGCTTCATCTAAAATGACGAATGCATCATCTAACGTACGTCCGCGCATGTAAGCGAGGGGTGCAATTTCAATGATACCGCGGTCGACGAGACGCTCCGTTTGATCCGTTCCGAGCATGTCGTGTAACGCATCATACAATGGTCTTAAATATGGGTCAACTTTCTCTTTCAAATCCCCTGGTAAAAAGCCTAAACTTTCGCCTGCTTCTACGGCAGGACGCGTTAAAATAATGCGTTTGACATGGCCATTTTTTAAAGCTTGAACCGCGAGTACGACGGCTAAATATGTCTTTCCAGTACCAGCAGGACCGATACAAAAGACGAGGTCTCTCTTTTGGATGGACTTCACGTATTGACGTTGTCCGATTGTTTTCGCACGGATGATCTTTCCTTTTGCGGTGCGTGCAATCTCTTCTTCGTATAATTCGGCAAAGTATTCAATTGTTCCTTGTTTCGCCATTTCAATTGCGCTCGCAATATCGCGTGTATCAATTTGAATGTTGCGACGGATAACTTTCAATAGTTGCATCACTAATTGCTCTGCAAGTAAAACATCCACTTCTTCTCCTTCTAATGTGAATACTTCACCGCGCGCGTACAGTTGAATATGTAATTGATCTTCTATTAGTTGAATGTTTCGTTCTCCATTACCTGCTAGCATCATGGCATCGTCAATTTTGTCGATGACAATTGTTTTTTCAATTGTTGTCAATCTATCCAATCCCCTTTATCCTACAGATTCTCTTCTATTTTACATGATTTCACACATTTAAGAAACTAAAGAAAAACAGAGCGGTCCATTCGGAAAGTTCCGCATGCTACGCTCTGTTTTCTCATTACTTTATTTTCCCATGTTTCGTCTGCCTTAAACTTTTCGGTGGATGCATAATTTCAGCAAAGATAATCCCTTTTAATAAATCTTGGTTCGTCTTTGGTAAAAGGTCTTCTTGCTTTAATTCTTTTTGCTTCGGCGTCCACACGTCATCGTATACAGCAAGTCCTTCCGACTCCCACTCTGCTTTTTGACGTCTTGCACTTTGCACGACTTCTCGAGCAGATTGGCGATCTGATTGACGCGTACGTTCTAATTCACGTTCACGCAACTTTTCTTCATACGCGATTTGCATCGGTGTCTTCTCCACTTCTTGAATACGCGGTTGAGCTTCTTCGACAGGCTGTTGTTCTTTTAATTTTTCAAAAAGTTGACGTGACAAATCTTGCAATGGGTCTTGTTTGTCAACATTCTGTTCTGAACGACGTTTCGGCTGTGGAACAACCGGCTTCGTCGTTTCAGTTTCTTTTTCTTTCCCTTTATTGAACAAAGAGCTGAGCGCACTGATGATAAGAAATATAATAATCGCTTCCATCTACGTGTTCACTCCTTCCTTGACTGTCGAACAATTAATCTTCGTCTGTATGCTCGAGGCCCACTTTACTAATTGAATCACGCATTCCTGTATCCGCTTGAATGTTTTTATAGTTCATGTAATCCATAATTCCGATATTACCATCGCGTAACGCTTCTGCCATCGCAAGTGGAACTTCCGACTCCGCTTCGACTACTTTCGCACGCATTTCTTGTGTTTTTGCTTTCATTTCTTGTTCGTTTGCAACAGCCATCGCGCGTCGCTCTTCCGCTTTCGCTTGAGCGATGTTTTTGTCTGCTACTGCTTGTTCTGTTTGAAGTTCTGCCCCGATGTTTTTACCGATATCAACGTCTGCAATGTCGATCGATAAAATTTCGAATGCTGTTCCAGAATCAAGTCCTTTTGCGAGAACCGTCTGTGAAATCATATCAGGGTTTTCCAACACTTTCGCGTGATCGACAGAAGAACCGATTGTCGAAACAATCCCTTCCCCGACACGAGCGACTACTGTATCTTCACCAGCACCACCGACGAGGCGGTCGATGTTTGCACGTACCGTAATACGCGCTTTCGCTTTCACTTCAATTCCGTTCATCGCAACCCCTGCGATAAATGGTGTTTCGATGACTTTCGGGTTAACCGACATTTGAACTGCTTCTAATACGTCACGACCTGCGAGGTCAATCGCTGCTGCACGTTCAAATGTTAAAGCGATGTTCGCACGGTGTGCTGCGATGAGCGCGTTCACGACACGGTCAACGTTACCACCTGCTAAATAGTGACTTTCTAACTGGTTAATTTGCACGTCTAATCCTGCTTTATGCGCTTTAATTAACGGATTCACGACACGGCTCGGGATCACTCGACGAAGCCTCATCCCGATCAATGTGAAAATACTAACTCGAACACCTGCTGCTAACGCACTAATCCACAATGTTACTGGAACAAATGTGAAGAAGATGGCAAGCGCGATAATGACTAAAAAGACGATGATCGACAAACCGACTAAACTACCCGTGCTCGTCGCGCCTAATAAACCTGCTAATTCCATGTAAAACCCTCCTCTTAAACTATTCTGTCGCTTCTGTTACGACAATTTTTGAACCTTCTACTTCAATTACTTTCACTTGTACGCCTTTATCGATGTAACTGCCGTCCGAAACGACATCGAGACGTTCACCATTTAGCGAAACGACTCCCGCTGGGCGCAATGGTGTCAATGTTTTTCCGACTTGATCGATCAACTCTGTACGATTTTCGTTAGATACATATCCTTGATCCGTACTCGTTGAATCCATCAAGACCATTTTGTTTAACAAATGCAATCGTTTCCCGAAAAACTTCATGAGAATAATCACTCCTAATATTATGACAGCGAGTGCAATGAGTACGGCGATTGTCATCTGCATTGGATCTTGTCCTGCCATAATGATACTTAAACCAATTAAAACAGCTCCTGAGACGCCGAGAATGCCTCCTGCGACGAACAATTCGGCAATGACTAACCCGAGTCCGAGTAAAAAGATGAGCAATGTTTCATATCCTGCTAATCCTGCGACGAGATGCCCGAAGAAAAATAGCGCAATCGACGCAAGTCCCATCGTACCCGCTACACCGAAACCTGGAGAATACAGCTCAACGACGAGACCTAAGCCGGCGATAGACAATAAAATCGGAACAATTACCGGATCCGTAATAAAACGTGCGAGTTTTTCAGTGAAGGTAGGATCAGTTTGGATAATCGATGAGGACTCGATGTTCAAATAGTTTAAAAGTGCATCATAATTTTCAAATACACCTTCTGCATATCCGACTTGTTTTGCTTCCTCTGCTGTCAACGTCAACAACTTCCCGACAGGTGCACGATATTTCGGAAGGTCAATTTCAGGATTCGACATCGCTTCTGCATAAATCGGATCGCGTTTATGCTTGCTACTTTTTGCCGCGTTAATCATCGCCGCATTCCACGCGCTCTCCGCTTTATCTCCTGCCGCATTGCCGTCTCCTTGAATGACTTGTGCTGCTCCCATTTTCCCTTGAGGTGTCATGTAAATTTCATCTGCATTCAATGCGATAAAAGCTCCTGCTGAAATCGCATTATCCTCTATAAAAACGATAATCTCTTGTTCCGTATTTCTAAAAAGTTGACCGATTTTTTCAGCACTATCGGTAAAGCCACCCGGTGTGTCCATCCGAATGATAATTCGTTCAGCGCCTGCTCGCTCTGCCTCTTCAAAAGAACGTTGTAAAAACGCATACAATCCTTTTTCAACGTTTTGATTAAGCGGGACTTCATAAACGCTTGCTCCTTTCGCCGATGCAGTTGCACCGAATAACGGAACGAAGAGTAAAACCGTCAACATCAACCAATTCATCCACTTTTTCATAAACTCACCTCCCTGTCATTGTTTCATTCTCATTATACCTATTTACGTAAGAACAAGTAAAAGGTTTCATCTTTTCCAAAAAAATAAGCCGAAAAATCATAATAGATTTTTCGACTCATATTCGTTCACTTTTTAAAATGTCAATATTCATGAGCTGACCGACTAATGAATTAGTAACGGCGTTTACGAGCAGCTTCAGATTTTTTCTTACGCTTTACGCTCGGCTTTTCGTAATATTCACGCTTTCTAACTTCTTGAATCGTACCACTTTTAGAAACAGTACGTCTGAAGCGGCGAAGAGCATCTTCAAGTGACTCGTTTTTACGAACAGTTGTTTTTGTCATATCTCTTGTCCCTCCCTCCGAA
>JASLHQ010000147.1 GCA_030152265.1 Savagea sp. | reverse complement strand
TAATGTATTTCGTGTCGCCGTTTCGTATGTGCGAATACCACGCTCACATAAAATGATCTGGTCATTTCCTTTTGCGATAATGTATTCTGCCGCTTTCACGAACTCGTCAATCGTCGCTGACATGCCGCGTTTTAAAAGGACAGGTTTATTGATCATTCCTGCTTCTTTCAGGAGTTCGAAGTTTTGCATATTACGCGCCCCAATTTGTACGACATCTACGTAGTCAAGCGCCTCTTCTAAATGCCCTGGTGTAACGATTTCTGTTACGACTTGCAATCCTTCTTCATCCGCTACTTGGCGTAAAATTTTTAATCCTTCTAAGCCGAGCCCTTGGAAATCGTAAGGTGATGTACGTGGCTTATAAGCTCCTCCACGAATCATCGTCAGCCCTTTCGCTTTGATTGACTGGGCGACTGCTTTCACTTGCTCATATGATTCAACAGCACATGGACCGAACACGAATGTTTGGCTACCATCACCGATTTTCGTACCATTTACATTAACGATTGTATCTTCTGGTTTACGCTTACGAGAAACGAGTAGTGCATTTTTTTCCTCGTCTTTTTGAATTTCTAATGCTGACATGAAAATGCCTTTAAAAATCTCATCTAAAATTCCATTCGGAAGCGGTCCCTCATTATATTCTTTGAGGAAATTTAACATCTCACGCTCACGTATTGGATCATAACGATTGACACCTTGCTTCTCTTTTACTTTACCAATCTGCTTCACTAATGACGTACGTTCGTTAATTAAATCTAAAATCTTAACGTTCAGTCCGTCAACTTCTTTTCTTAACTGTTCTAAGTCTTGTTGTCTCATCTGATTTAAATCTCCTCTCCGAACATAACAATCACGCGAAACCCTTTTCGTTCTAATGATTGTATGTTACATTTTGATATAATAGACTTCATTATAAAGAAACCTTTTTGAAAAGTCACGCAATTTAAGTAAATATTAAATTTTTTACATTTTTTTGATGAAAGGATGAACGTGCGTGTCCCCATTATTATTCTCTTTAGACATCGGTACTCGGTCTGTCGTCGGAACGATTATGAAGCAACTTGACGACGAACAATATGAAGTGATCGACTTAATACAAGTCGAACATAAAGAACGAGCGATGATCGATGGCCAAATACATAACGTGTTAAGCGTAGCACAAGTAATTGAACAAATTAAGGAACAATTTGAAGAAAGGCACGGACCGCTAAAAGAAGTGAACGTTGCCGCTGCTGGACGTGCGTTAAAAACGATTCGTGGAGAAGCTTCGATCGACCTTTCAGAACGCTTGCTCATTTCAACTGAAGCTGTACAAAATTTAGAACTCGCTGCCGTACAAGAAGCGCACGAGCAATTGATGAAACAGACGAAAGAATTGTCAACGACATATTATTGCGTCGGCTATTCCGTATTACAATACGAACTCGACGGTGAAGTGATCGGCAATTTAATCGATCAACACGGACAAGTCGCAACGATCAAAGTGATCGCGACATTTTTACCACGCGTCGTCATTGAAAGTTTAATTCATTCATTGGAACGAGCAGGTTTAAAAATGGCGGGACTTACATTGGAGCCGATCGCTGCCATTCACGTTTTAATCCCGCAATCGATGCGTCGCTTAAATGTCGCACTCGTCGATATTGGAGCAGGTACGAGCGACATTGCGATTACGAGCGATAATACCGTTTCTGCTTACGGCATGGTTCCGATTGCTGGAGATGAGATTACCGAACAGTTAAGCAATCACTACTTGCTCGACTTTCCAATTGCAGAACAAATGAAACGACAATGGACAGAAGGTGAAACGGTCGAATTTGAAGATATTTTAGGGATGATGTACGAAGCGACTTATGACGAATTGTTATCCATTTTATCTCCATCTATCGAGGAACTAGCGATAGCGATTTCTGAACAAATTTTAAGTTTAAACGGTGACCATCCTCCTCAAGCGGTCATGGTCATCGGTGGAGGGAGTTTAACGCCGACGTTAACAGAGCGAATGAGCGAACATTTAAAACTACCTCAAGCCCGCGTTCAAATTCGCGATACGAAAGCGATTAAAAATGTCATCATTCAAGAGAACATCCAAAACTCACCGGCACTCGTCACACCGATTGGTATCGCACTCGCTGCACAAGAGTCACCGATTCAATACGTTTCAATTTCCGTTAACGGTCGAAACATTCGTCTCTTCGAATTATCGAACTTAACGGTCGGCGATGTGCTCATCAATGCTCAAATTAATGTGTCGCAACTGTTCGGAAAGCCTGGACTCGGCATGTCTCTTACAGTGAATGGGCAGTTCATTACCGTCCCAGGCGAACACGGTACACCGTCCATCATTCAACGAAACGGAGAACTCGTCTCAATTAAGTCACCTGTTGCAGACGGAGATTCTATCGAAGTAATACCAGGTAAAAAAGGAAAAGATGCTGTCGCAAAAATTGGAGATTTAATCGAAAAAGTAGAGCCGTTACACATTACGATCAATGGCGAACAACATACGATTGAGCCGACATTAACATTGAATGGCGAGCCGACGACTTTAGATCAGTCGTTAAAAGATCGGGATGTTGTAGAAGCGAAACAGCTAACAACAGTCGGTCAATGTCTCGAACATTGCGGTGTCGAAATTGCGAGCGGGGAAAGTTTACTCGTTTCAATTGACGGTCGTCCTCATCAATTGAAACCGAGCAATTTGTTGCTTTATATGAATGGCCAAATGGCAACTCCACAAACAGCGATTCAAAACGGTGCTGTCATCCAACTCATTCAACAGTCCGAACGCACACTCGCTCAAATTGCAAAAGAGCTAAATTTATATGCGACATCTGCCATTTCCGTTCAATTTAACGGAGAACTCGTCAACATTACACGGATGAATTATACGATTTTCGTCAATGAAGAAGAAGTGACGGATTTACAGATCGTCGTGACAAATGAAGATGACGTATCGTGGCAAACACGTCCGACAACGAACTTCATGTTTAGCGATGTGTTTGCACATACCGATTTTGAATTGCCGACAGCTGCGACGGCACAGTATCAATTAAGCCGTAACGGCAATCCTGCAGAATTTACAGACCCGATTTTTAACGGCGATGAACTCGCAGTCAATTTTTTCTAACATAAAAAGAGCGTAAGTAGAAATTTATTCTACTTACGCTCTTTTCTTATTTCTCTTCTTTCGGTTGTTCTTCGAGTGGTTCTTCGCCTTCTGTTGAAGCCGTTCCATCGTCAAGTGGTGCTTCTTGTTCACCTTTTACTTTATCGACGACTTCACCTGTTTTTTCTTTAATCACTTTCGTTACTTCGTCTGTTTTTTCTTTCGCTGCTTGT
>JASLHQ010000118.1 GCA_030152265.1 Savagea sp. | reverse complement strand
TTGTTCGACATCGCCTTTTTTCACGAATGTGTAGAAGACGAAATAGAAGCTGTAAATAAATGTGAAAACGCTCGCAACCCAAGCGATGACAGGGAATAAAATACCCCACGTATCAAATTGGAACAATTCGAAATGACGAATTGCAAGCATCGCATCTAAAAACATCTCTTTACTTAAGAAACCGTTAAATGGTGGAAGACCTGCCATCGAGAATGAACCGATCGCCGCTACAGTGAATGTAATCGGCATAATGCTCATCAATCCACCTAATTTACGAATATCTCGAGTGCCTGCTTCGTGGTCAACAATTCCTGCAATCATGAACAAGCTTCCTTTAAAGGTAGCGTGGTTCAATAAATGGAAGATTGCTGCGAAACCGGCAATCGCAAAAATAGGTTCAGCAGAATGTACAGACATCCCGCTCGCCCCGAGCAACGACATAATTAAACCGAGTTGACTCACAGTAGAGAAGGCGAGAATCGCTTTGAGATCGGTTTGTTTGACCGCAAAGAAAGAGCCCCAGAACAATGTGAATAACCCGATTCCTGTCACGAGCCAAATCCAAACGCTCGATGTTGCAAATAAAGGGGTGAAGCGCGCAACGAGATAAAGACCTGCTTTAACCATCGTCGCAGAGTGTAAATAAGCACTGACGGGTGTCGGTGCTTCCATCGCATCTGGCAACCAGATGTAGAATGGAAATTGTGCAGATTTCGTGAATGCTCCTAATAAAATGAGGAGTAAAGCTAAAATAAATAACGGATGATCCGCAACTTGTGAGCTGTTGGCGATCATCTCACGGATAGAATAACTGCCAGCTGCTAAGCTTAAAATCGCAAAGCCTCCAAGCATCATTAAACCACCGAATACTGTAATCATCATCGATTTTAAAGCTCCGAATCGAGATGCATCCTTCGTATACCAATAACCGATTAATAGGAATGAAGAAATCGACGTTAACTCCCAAAATAAGTAGAGTGAAATGACGTTATCCGATTGAACAACCCCGAGCATCGCACTCATGAAAAGCAATAAGTACACGTAGAAGTGTCCTAATTTTTCCTTAGATTGATCTAAATAATAAATCGAATAGAGGACGACGAGCGACCCAATTCCAGTAATCAATAAACTAAATAGTAAGCTCAGTCCATCAATGTATGAATAAAATTCAATTCCGAGCGAGGGAATCCAACTGAAAGATGATTCGAGTACGAATCCTTCCATTGAGGTCGGAATGAGCATCGCATAAATGATGAAAAGCACGAGTGGAACGGCTAAAACGAACCAACCAGTATGTATGCGCTTTACTAAACGGAATAAAGATGGGACGAATAAAGCTGCAATCATCGGCACGAAGATAAAGAAAACATAATCCACGAAATAATCCTCCTTTCGAAATAAAAAAGCATGTACTACCAACAAAGTATAGCGCAAAATAAAAAACTTTGCATTGTATAAAATAGGGCAACCCTTGCTAAAAATGAGTTCTTTCCTATATATTAGAGAGGTTAAAAAATATTTTTGAGGTGCCGTATGAAAAATCCTTATATTTTTGGTTATTTACCGTTCGTTAATATCGTCTTATTTAGCTTAACGTTCGGTGTTTATGCTGTCAGCTTCGTCGTTGAACAATTTAAGCATATCGGCTTGTATGAAGGACTTTTAGAGTTTTTCTCAGACATTCAAATACGCTTACTTTTTTTAATTGTTTTTGCCGTTTTATTTTTTATGATTTTTTCAGCGTTGAAACTGATTGCCGAAACGATTCATGAAACAGCGATGCTCTTTTTTGCAAAAGAAGTCGATCCTTCATTATACCGAAAAGTAAAGAGCGGCAACTTAATTTATTTTTTAGGTGCGTTAATTTCCATCGCATCGATTCAATCTTTGCTCGGTCTCGTCATTATTTTTGCAACATCGACATTGCTCTACTTTAATTTTTTAATGTATCAATTGAGTAAACAAACAAAGTTTATGCATTTAATCGGTCTCATATTTTTTGAAATCATGATTTGGGCGACATTATTATCTGTTGTCGCTTACGCTTTATTAAAATTGTATAATGGAATGATTGAAGCGATACCGCTTGTGACGACAGAACAATAAAAGAGAAGACTCTCGCTTGAGCGAAGTCTTCTCTTTTTTTATTGGCCGTAATAAGGGTTGAGTAAATAAGAAAGTGAACGATGATGTAGTTTAGCGGAACTGTAAGATTCGATACTTTTATTGTCATCATTTCCAAGCCATACTGCCGCGGTATAGCGATCGTTCAATCCAGCAATCCACAAATCTTTATAGTAATCTGTAGTACCTGTTTTAGCACCAGTGTAATTTGTAGAGTACGTCAAGCCTTGTGCCGTTCCGTTGACAACGGTACTATGTAAAAGTTGTCGCATTGTACTCACAGTGCGTTCATTCCATACTTCAATCGAATCGACAGGTCGTTGATACAATACCTCACCATTTAACGTCTTTAAAGAACGGATTGTTGACGGTTCTAAGTAATAGCCATCGATAAAGCTTGAATATCCTTTGGCCATTTCGAGGGGTGTAAAACCTTTTGTAAAACCACCTAATGCTGCAGCATACGTATGATCTTGCTCTGTAATATGTTCAAAATTGAAAGGCTGAAGCGATTCAAAAGCTTTATCTAATCCGACTCGATGTAAAGAGCGTACAGCAGCTGTATTATGACTGTAACGAAAAGCTTGATCCAAAGTTGTCATACCGTATGTTGCCCGTCCAATATTTTTCGGGCAATATTGATGAATGCAAATGTTGCTACTATCGATTAATGATTGTGGTGTATATCGTTGTTGTTCTAACAATGGTCCATAAACGAGTAGTGGTTTGATCGCAGAACCAGGTTGGCGCACTGCTTGATGAGCTCGGTGAAAACCTGCTTTTTCATAGTTTTGTCCTGCATAAAGGGCGACGATTTCACGCGTGTCATTTGAAATGACGGCTCCCCCCATTTGTAAAGTAGGGTACGGGGAAAGTAATTGGTCAACATTTGTTTCTACTTGATTTTGCTTTTGTTCAGCGAGTGCTGTTTCAATGACAAGTCCGTCATGTAAAAGTTGATGATATTCAGTTTGGAATTCTTGCCAAATGATTGCCTGCTCTTCGACGGAGGCATGTTGTAATCGCTCATCATAGCCAAGTTGTTTCACTAAAATACGTTGAGTTTCTGACATCACATAGTCTGAATACATCGGAAAACGGTCTATTTTTTGTTTAATATGTAATTCAATCGGTAACTGCTTGAGCGTTTCAGCTTCTTCCACTGTAATGATATCTTCCCGAGCGACGAGGTCGAGTAATCTTTCTTGACGCGCTTTCGTTCGCTCGAAGTGGCGTAAAGGATTATAAAAGGAAGGGTTATTTGGAATCGCTGCTAAAAAAGCAATTTCTGCCTCGTTTAACTCGGCGAGTGGACGATTGAAATAGTACGTAGCCGCTGCGCCTAACCCGTATACACGATTTGCGAAATACATTTCATTTAAGTACATTTCTAAAATTTCATCTTTTGAAAATTTTTTTTCTAACTCTGCCGAATAAAGGAGCTCTTTAAATTTTCGTTCATACGTTTTTTCTGTCGTTAAAAAGCGCATTCTTACAAGTTGTTGTGTAATCGTCGAAGCGCCTTGTTGAATGTCGTCGCTCACACTATTCATTGCAAATGCGCGAATGATTGCGGCGATATCGTAGCCTTTATGTGTATAAAAAGCGCGGTCTTCGCTTTGTAAAAAGATTTGTTGTGCGAAGTGAGAAAATTGATGAAGGGCGAGCGGTTCACGCCATTCTACATACACTTCTGAAAATACTTGTCCATCGCTGTTGAGCAATGTGACGGGTAAAGTGAGTAGCGGGTCTTCAATGACGATGGAATCTTGGACGCGCTGTTTATATTCAGTGGCATAGTACCACTCGGAAACAATTCCTCGTTGAGCGAAGAAAAGTAGTGGAATTGCTAAAAGAGCGATAAAAAAGCCGACCCATTGCTTCATGCAAGTAGCCTCCTTGAATCAAATCGTAATAGTAAAAGAATAGCACACTTTTTCTAAATGGAACATGAGGGAAGAAGGAAAAAAAGCCTCACCTTTTGAAAAAGGTGAGGCATCTCTTTACAATTGTTGTTCTTTTAATAAATAATCTTCAAAATCAATCGTTTTTCGTTTGCGGGCTAAGAACAGTAAGACGAAAGCGATGACGAAGAGAGAAGCAGTCACTAAAAAGACAGCTGAAATGCCGATGATACCACTGATGATCCCGCCGAACATCGGGCCGATAATATTTCCTAAGAAGCGGAAGCTCGTATTGTAGCCCATTACTTCGCCTTGAATTTCAATCGGTGCTTCTCTGCGCACGAGTGCAGTCGTCACTGGAATCATACCACCGACGACGATTCCGAATAATAGTCTGCATAAAATTAATTGCCATAAGCTCGTAACGAACGCTTGTGGGAAAATGAAAAGGGCGGATAGCAATAGAAGAATCGTCAATACTTTTTCATATCCGATAGAATCTCCGAGTTTTCCCCATTGTCTCGCGAAGAGTAAGTTACCGAGACCCGCTGCACTGAACGTTAAACCGGCTAAAAAGGCGACTTCTTGTGCACCTGTTAACTCCGCTACATAGAGAGACAGCAAAGGTTGTATACTGAAGTTACCAATTTGAATTAAAGATGTAACGAGCATGACATTTAGCATGAGTGGGTGATGTAAAATTCCATGTAAGATTGTTTTGCGTGAAAATTGAGCTTTCCGTTTCGTTTTTACTTTTTTCTCTTCTTTAATGCCGAAAAGAACGAGTAAAGCAGCAGTCGCTACTGTAGCAGAAGTGATGATGAAAGTGTATTGGAATCCGAAAGCATCTGCGAGAAGGCCTCCGAAGACAGGACCGAATAAAGTACCGGCGACGCTCCCCATTTGCATCGTGCCAAGCATTTTTCCTGCTTCTTCTTTTTTAACTTGTGAGGAGATGAAAGCGAGAGATGTCGGAACGAATCCAGTTACGACACCGTTAAAAAGACGCAAAATGAAGAAAGTTTCGACTGAATTGACGAACCCCATTAAAAAAACAGAGAGTGCAATCCCGAAACCGTTGATGAGTAAAATTGGCTTAAAGCCATATTTGTCTGCAATACGTCCCCAAATCGGTGACATAATAAACGCAGTGACGAATGTAGCTCCAAAAATGAGCCCAGCCCACTTTTGAACATAGGCGTCAGAGTGGTCTCCGAACGTCGTAATGTACAAAGATAAAAAAGGCATGATCATCGTCATCGTGCCCGCTACTAAAAAGTTAGCGAACCACATAATGATAAAATTCTTTTTTTGCACGTTTTTCACTATAGAAAACCTACTTTCTGTCGCGTGCTCTATTGATTATAAGTATAGGCTACTTCCGTTTGTGAATAAAGTGTCATGCTTTCTTATCGAAATTGTGAGATACTTGTGCTAAAATAATGAAGGTGATAGACATATGAAGAAATTGAAAATTAGTCTCTTTCTATTACTCGCTGCATTTTTACTCATTGCATGTTCTGAAAAGAGCGAAATGAATATACCGGATAAGTCTGGTAGTGAATCCAGTGAGCCAGTAAAAGAGCAAAGCCAACAGGAGGATCATATTATGTACCCACAGTTAAACAAAGAAGTAGCAGAAAATGAAGCACTCGTTGTTATGCACACGAACAAGGGTGACATCAAAATAAAGTTATTTAAAGAAGAAACACCGAAAACAGTAGAAAACTTCATTACTCATGCTGAAAACGGTTATTATGACGGTGTTATTTTCCACCGTGTTATCGAAGATTTCATGATCCAAGGGGGAGACCCGGATGGAACAGGAATGGGCGGCGAAAGTATTTATGGTGGTTCGTTTGAAGATGAGTTCACGATGAACTTATTCAACTTACGCGGTGCGCTCTCGATGGCAAACGCTGGTCCAAACACGAACGGTAGCCAATTTTTCATTGTACAAGCTAAAAAGTCGCACGGCTCAGCAGCGCAATTAAAAGAAGGCGGATGGCCGGAAGAAATTGCAGAAGCTTACGAAGAAATGGGTGGAACACCACATTTAGACCAACGCCATACAGTATTCGGTCACGTAGTAGAAGGAATGGACGTTGTCGATGATATCGCTGCAGTTAAAAAAGGCCCTGGCGACCGTCCAGTATACGATGTAGTCATTGAGTCAATCGACGTCATTCAAAAATAATAAAAGAATAGGAAGTGGTTCAATTGATGCCGTTCCTTTATTTCCCGGAAGATAAGTCGGAATACATTCCGGCTGCTATATCATTTACGATTTTTATGATTTTAATGATCATCACTTACCGTTGGATTCTTAAAATCTCGAAAAAGCAAGAAGCTGAATCGAAAAAAATCGAAGAACGTGTCATGCGTGAACGTGAAGAGAACATAAAGCATACTGCTCAACACTCGCACGACAAATAGAAAAAAGCTCTCAGTAAGATGACTGTCATCTCGCTGAGAGCTTTTTGTTAACTTAAAGACTGGAATCCTTTTATGATGCGCGCGATACCATCTTCAAGAATTGGCTTCGGAGTTGCAACATTAATGCGCAAAAATCCTTCGCCTTCTTTTCCGTACTTACTACCAGGGTCGAGCGCTACTTTCCCTTCATGAAGTAAAGCGTTCATCACTTCTTTTTCAGAAAATCCTGTTTCACGGTAGTCGAGCCACATTAAATACGTACTTTCTGGTTTACGAATTTTTAGTTTAGGAAGTGCAGTCGTTAATGTTTCGATGACGTAGTCGAAATGTTCGTCCAATACATTTTTTAATTCATCGAGCCACGGACGACCTTCACGATACGCAGCAATCCAAGCGCTTGAAGCGAAAGCGTTCAATTCCATTTGACCGTGGAATTGGGCAGTTTGTTGTAACGCTTTACGAATTTCAGTGTTTGTCACAACCATCGCAGCTGCTTGTACGCCCGCTAAGTTAAATGTTTTCGTCGGAGCGACGCAAGTGACTAAACGATCTTCATTTGTCGCTAACGTTGCGATAGGAACATGTTGTTGTGAAAAGACGAGGTCTGAATGAATCTCATCCGATAAGATGAAAACATCGTGACGACGACAAATGTCGAGCACTTTTTGCAAATCTTCACGACTCCATACAACACCGGCAGGATTATGTGGGTTACATAAAATAAACATTTTGACATCATGCTCTACAATCGTCTGTTCAAAGTGCTCAAAAGCAAAGGCATACTGTCCATCTTGCTCATGCAAAGGAGAATAAACGACTTTTCGATTTTGATTCGTCGGAATGTTGAAGAACGGTGGGTAAACAGGAGGAGTCATAATGACTGTATCTCCAGCTTCTGTAAATGTTTCTAAAATGGCAGCGATTGCAGGAATGACACCGTGTTGGAATAAGAGGTCTTCCGTTTGAATTGTCCAATCGTGACTATCTTTCAACCAATCAACTAAAGCGAGCTTACACTCCTCGCACATGTAAGAATAGCCGAAAATTGGATGCTTCAATCTTTCTTCTAAAGCAGAGGTGATCACATCAGGGATTGCGAAGTCCATATCAGCAATCCACATCGGTAAAATGTCATTCGCGTCATCGAGCCGATAAACCGCTTCCATTTTGCCCCACTTTACAGAACGTGTATTGCGCCGATCATACACTTTTAAAAATTGTTTTCTCATAAATAAACTCAACTCCTTTTGCATATTCAATTTTAGTATAAACGATATGTATATTGAACGATAGATGAAGTAGAGAGAATTTTTTAGTTATTAAGAAAAAAAGTCAATTAACAGAATTGTGAAAAACAATAGAAATCATCCAGTCTTTTTTGCGACAAGAGGGCAGCTTTGATATACTGATAAATGAACATATAGATATAGCGGATGAATAATGAGGAGCTGTTCCACATGGCGAAAATTTACAGAGTAGGTGACATCCTCACTGGAAAGGTGACAGGTATCCAGCCGTACGGAGTTTTTATAGCATTAGACGAACAGACTCAAGGACTCGTCCACATTTCAGAAATCACATATGGATATGTAAAAAACATTGAAGATTATGTGAAAGTTGGCGATTACATCCGAGTGAAAGTATCCCATATCGACCGTGATACAGGGAAAATTAGTTTGTCGATCCGTGCGCTAAAAAAAGCACCTGCTCGCCGACGTAAATATTACCGTTCTACGAAAACGTTACAGGAGCGGGTGAATGAGAGGGACGAGATTGGCTTTCATTCTTTAGCTGAAAAGTTAGATGAGTGGATTGAACAGTCGGGATTTAAAAACGAGGATTAGCGTAGAAGAGCTAATCCTCGTTTTTTGAATGAAATAACGTTGTGGAAGCGAAATGACTAATTAAAACGTTCACTATTTTCGAAAGATTATGTTACAATGAGTGCAACAAATCATTTTACAAAAGAGGCGAATGAACTTATGGGGGAAAACTTTAACTTATTGACATCGACACAAGAAATTATTAAAGAAGCACTTCAGAAATTAGGTTACGATAAAGGTATGTACGAATTGTTAAAAGAGCCGTTGCGCACTGTGGAAATTAGAATTCCCGTCCGCATGGATGATGGCAAAGTACAAGTATTTACCGGTTTTCGCGCTCAACATAATGATGCAGTCGGTCCGAATAAAGGAGGTATCCGTCTGCACCCGCATGTCACTGTCGAAGATGTGAAAGCGTTATCGATGTGGATGACATTAAAAGCAGGTGTTATGAATTTACCGTATGGTGGTGGTAAAGGAGCTATCGTTTGTGACCCTAGAGAGCTATCATTAGGTGAATTAGAACGTTTAAGCCGTGGCTATGTACGTGCATTGTTCGACTTATTAGGTCCAAATCAAGATGTTCCAGCCCCTGACATTTTCACAAATGCCCAAATGATGGCATGGATGTTAGATGAATACAATACGTTGAATCGTTCGCAACAACCAGGTTTCATTACAGGAAAACCGGTGGCGCTCGGTGGATCGGAAGGGCGCGAACGTGCTACTGCTTCAGGTGTAACAGTAGTCGTGAAAGAAGCGGCTAAAAAACGCAATCTTAATTTAAATGGTGCAACGGTTATCATTCAAGGATTCGGAAATGCAGGCAGCAACTTAGCGAAATTCCTTTCGGATGAAGGAGCTAAAGTGATTGGTATTTCAGATGCGCACGGAGCTTTACACGATGCGGAAGGTTTGGACGTAGAATATTTATTAGATCGTCGCGATAGTTTCGGTACAGTGACGACATTGTTTGATGAGACAATTACAAATGAAGAACTTTTACAAATACCTTGTGATATTTTAATTCCAGCAAGTATGGGAGAACAAATTTCGTATCAAGACGCAAAGACTCTCGATACGAAAATTATCGTAGAAGTGGCGAATAATCCATTATCAGAAGAAGCGAACCGTTTATTAACAGAAAAAGGTGTGCTCATCATTCCAGATGTACTCGCAAGTTCAGGTGGTTTGACAGTATCCTACTTTGAATGGGTTCAAAATAACTCTGGTTACTATTGGACGGATGAAATGGTACGAGAGCGTATGTCAGCGAAAATGGTCGAAGCTTTCGAAAACATTTATACGGTTGCAGAAAGTCGTCGCATCGATATGAGACTTGCAGCTTATATGGTAGGAATTCAAAAAATTGCTGAAGGTTCAAGATTTAGAGGTTGGGCGTAAAAAGTAAAACATTCGTCTTTCTTTAAAAAGATAAAAAGTATTTGTAAAGGAAAGTTCTTTCGCAAATGATGTTGCGGAAGAACTTTTTCTATGTAGAAAGGATAATGACTAAATCAATGAAACCAAAAATTCATCCATATATACCAATTGCAATCGGAGTTATTGCGGTTGCTCTATCAGCTATTTTTGTAAAAATGACGACAGCGGACTCTGGGGTTGTTGCATTTTATCGTATGTTATTTTCAGTTTTGTTGATGGCGCCGATTTTCTTTCTACGTTATGTACATGAATTGAAGCTTTTGACAAAGCGAGACTGGATTTTCTCTTGTATCGCAGGTTTATTTCTAGCTTTGCATTTCGTTTTTTGGTTTGAGTCATTAAATTATACGTCAGTTGCAAGTTCAACTGTACTCGTCACATTACAACCAATTTTCGCGTTTGTCGGAACTTACTTCTTATTTAAAGAGAAAATTACGATGCAAGCTTTTTTATCTGCCGCATTAGCAATCACAGGGAGCTTCATTATAAGCTGGGGTGATTTTCAAATCGGAGGTTCAGCTTTATTCGGAGATTTACTCGCTTTACTAGGATGTGCATTCATTACGATTTATTTGCTTTTTGGACAAGAGGTGAGAAGAAGACTATCTTTAATGACGTATACATTTATTGTTTACAGTGTAAGTACAGTCGCGTTATTGTTTTATGTGTTGATCAAAGGAGCGTCATTTGGTCCCTATCCATCGAACGAATGGATGTGGTTTTTCTTATTAGCACTCATCCCGAACTTCCTCGGCCATACCCTTTTCAACTGGGCAGTGAAGTACGTAAGCACAAATGTGATTTCTGTTGCGATTTTATTTGAACCAGTAGGAGCATCAATTTTAGCTTATTACATATTTCACGAGACATTAACATCGAGTCAAATAGTAGGAGGAATCGTTGTTATTACGGGAATTCTGTTGTTTGTTATCGATATAAAGAAAATAAAATTAAAGTTTTTTAAAAAAAGACTTGATTTAAACTAGAGTGGTGGTGTATATTAATTATTGTCTTCTTCGAGAGACGAAAAACAACTTTCGAATTACGAAATAAAAAAATATTAAAAAGTTGTTGACAAACGAATGAAGATGCTGTAAATTAAAGAAGTCGTTAAGAGCGACAAGATGAACATTGAAAACTGAACAGTAACTTGTTGATGAAATAAACCGTTTCTTTATTCAACCCCGTTGGATATCGAAACAAATATTTTGGACATCTATAAAAGATGCCAGCAAATTTGAGCTTACTCAAATTTCTCTTTTTCTGTGAAAACAGAAAAAGAAACGAGAACCGAGCAGATCGGCGATTTCGATTGAACGAGTGAGGGAGCGTATTTGATACGTGACTGAAGCGAGTGAATGAGAAAGCGGCGAGATGCGAAGGTTATCGCTTTCTTTTTGAGAGTTTGATCCTGGCTCAGGACGAACGCTGGCGGCGTGCCTAATACATGCAAGTCGAGCGAACAAGAGAGGTGCTTGCACCTCTTGC
>JASLHQ010000082.1 GCA_030152265.1 Savagea sp. | reverse complement strand
TTCTACTTCTTGATTTTCCACAAGTAATAAGGCCGCTTTCGTGTCGAGTATACAATTGCCGAACCGAATGCGCGCATTACCGTCGTGCTGTCCGACGTAACGTTTCATTTGAGCATTCACTCGCGCTGCTAATTCTAAAGGATTAAACGGCTTCTTAATATAATCATCCGCTCCTTGCATAAAGCCTGTCAGAACGTCAGCATCGCTTGTAAGCGCCGTTAAAAAGAAAATTGGTGCATTGCCTTTCTCACGTGCGACTGTGGCTAAATCGAGCCCAGAACCGTCCGGCAACATAATATCTAATAAATACAAATCAAATGCACCGCGTTGAATCGCGTCTTTCGCTTCTTGATACGTATGGACAACTGTAATATTCGTCCATCCTTCCTTTTCTAAAATAATGCGAATCATTTGGGCGATCGCCACTTCATCATCTACGACTAGAATACGTTTTGCATATAGTGAATTCAATGATTGTTCCTCCTTTTAAGCTAAGTTTAAGATACGTGAAAACGTGCGATAAGTTTCTCTCACTATACTAAAAATATGCAAACAACTATAGAGAGAAGGTCACTATATGACAGAACGTCCTACAGAACGTGTCCACGTCGTTGATGCTTTACGTGGTTTTAGTTTATTCGGCATTTTACTCGCGAACTTACTTATTTTTCAATACGGTATGTTCGGAAAAGACATGATCGAACTGTTCCCGATTTCTACTTTTGACGAGATCGCTTACGATTTTACGAAAATTGCGATTGAAGGAAGCTTTTTACCGATTTTCGCTTTGCTTTTCGGTTTTTCGCTCGTGAAATTGTCGGACAGCTTAAAACGAAAAAATGCGCGTCCGAAATGGCATTTATTCCGCCGAGGTGTATTGTTACTTGCGGCCGGTCTTTTGCACAGTTATTTCATTTGGGAAGGTGACATTCTCGCCTTTTACGGAGGGATGGCGATTTTGCTATTGCCTTTCGTCCACCGTAAACCGTTAACGGTTGCGATTTTCGGATTGCTTAGCTTATTTCTTCCGCTCATTATGAGTTTCGTCTTTATGGGGGATTCTTCCGATACATTGTTGCTCGGTGAAGATGAAACGACGAGAGCGTACGTGGAACAATCGATTCCAATCTATGCGAACGGTTCATACGCTGACATTCATCAATTCGTTCAAGAAGTGAGTCCTTACGATGAAGAGACGGAATTGATGATGGGGGTTATTACACTCATTTTACCATTTATTACAGGTTCTTTATTTTTGCTCGGAATGTGGACAGCGAAAGTGAATTTCTTTCATGATCCGAAATATGCGAAATGGTATAAGCTCGGTGTTCCACTCGTCATTGTCGGACTCATTTTGAAAGCGATCGTTCATTTCGATTGGAGCGAAAATGTCGTCTTACAAGCGGTCGCTGAACAAGGTCCACACTTGCTCGCTTTCGGATATATTTTGACGTTCGCTCAAATGTATTATGCGAACGAACGCGCTCTCCTCTTTAAAGGATTTGAAGCGGTCGGAAAATTGTCTTTAACGAATTACATTATGCAATCCGTGATCGCAACCTTTATTTTTTACGGATACGGCTTCGGCTTATTCGGTTCGCTCGGTGTTTGGAAAGCGATGATTCTCGGACTCGTCATTTACACGTTGCAATGTGTCGGAAGTGTATTGTATCTCCGCTACTTCAAACGCGGTCCTTTAGAAACATTGCTTCGCATCGGGACGAATTTAACGTGGAAAGGACATGTGCGTCCTCGTCGTCCGAAAAGTTCACTTGAACGAGAAATCATTTCTTAAAAAAATCAAAAATAGACAAAGCCCACACATTGTTGGGACTTTGTCTATTTTTGTTTTAACGATTTGCACGTTCGTATGCTTCAACTAATAAATCGACGATATGCACACCGTCCATTTTGTCAGATAATCCTTCACGTTCAATTCCGAGCTTCATTTGTAATAAGCATCCTGGGTTTGTCGTGACGATTGTTTTCGCATCTGTCGCTTTTACGTGCGTCATCTTTTTGTCTAAAATTTGCATCGACATGTCCGATTCTACTAAGTTATAAATACCCGCAGAACCACAGCAGCTGTCAGCGCCAACCATTTCGACAAATTCGACGCCTTCGATTGCGCGCAACAATTGACGTGGTTGTTCGCTTACCTTTTGACCGTTGCGTAAGTGACATGAATCTTGATATGTGACGATTTGACGTGGCAATGATAATTTTTGTTTATGGAAGTCGAGGTCCACTAAAATCGACGTAATGTCTTGAATTTTCGCCGAAAATGCTTCCGCACGCGCTTTCCATTCTGGTTCATCACGTAATAAGTGTCCGTAATCGACTAAAAATGCACCACATCCACCTGCGTTCGTGATGATGTAATCGACGCCCGCTTTTTCGAATGCTTCTATGTTGCGCTTCGCTAACACTTTCGATTGTTCGACTTCTCCACTGTGACCATGGAGCGCTCCACAACAGCCTTGCCCTTCTGGAACGACGATTTCACAACCTGCATATTGAAGCAATTTCGTTGTCGATTCGTTCGTTTTTAAAAATAATGTATCCATTAAGCAACCGCCGAAAAATGCTACTTTTTTCGTCTTTTTGCCGATCGGTTCGTAATGGCGTGGACGATTTTGCATTTGACGTTTCGTCGGCGCTTTCGGCAACACTTTTTCCATCGTAGCCATCGTATCTGGAAGCATGCTCATTAAGCCGAATGAATGGGCGAATTTGCCGATTCCTGTACGTTGGTAAATGCCGAGTAAGTTAACGGCAGAAACCATTTCTTTTTGGTCCATGAAGAAGCGATTCAACACTTGTTTACGTGCGACTTTTTCTGTCGCTGACTGATTGTTCACTTCATAAATTGCATGGCGCGCTTGTTCTAACAACTGGCCAAAGTTTACACCTGAAGGACAAGCCGTTTCACAAGCACGGCAACCGAGACAAAGGTCGATGGAGCGTTTCACTTCATCGTCCGGCTCGATTAAACCGTCAACGACACCTTTCATGATCGCAATACGACCACGTGGTGAATGTTTCTCGTCTTGATTCGTCTCTTTATATGTTGGACAGCTCGGTAAACAAAAGCCGCAACGTGTACAGTTCATTAGTTCATCATAATCCATCTTCGCGACAAAGTTTTGTTGAATTTTTTTGCGTTCACGTGTTTGCATTTGAGCACCGCCTATCGTTGTTGTTTTGCTGTGAACATTTTACCTGGGTTCATAATCGCATTCGGGTCGAGCGCAAATTTAATGTTACGCATCGCTTCAACGCCTGCTTCCCCAGCTTTCAATGATAAATAAGGAAGTTTCATTTCACCGACACCGTGTTCTCCTGTGATCGTTCCACCGAGACGCACCGCTTCTTCGAAAATTTCTTTAAATGCTGCATCGACACGTTCCATCTCTTCTTTATCGCGAGCGTCTGTCAAGCAAGTCGGGTGTAAGTTTCCGTCTCCTGCGTGACCGAATGTACAAACCGTTAACTCGTACTTTTTCGCGATGTCATTAATGATGGCCACCATCTCTGCAATTTTCGAACGTGGAACCGTCGCATCTTCTAAAATCGTCGTCGGCTTCATACGAGAAAGTGCCGATAACGCCGTACGACGCGCACTCGTTAATTCGTACGCTTCTTCTGGCGTTTGCGCAACTTGAACGTCCATCGCGCCTGTTTCCATACAAATTTCAGCCATACGTTCTGTATCGCGTTCGACGATTTCTTTCGGACCGTCTTGTTCAATTAACAGTACCGCTCCCGCATCTGTCGGTAAGCCGATTTGTGCGAAGTCCTCTACGACGCGAACGGTCGCTTGATCGAGGAATTCTAAAGTTGCAGGGATGATGCGATTTTCAATAATTGCTGATACTGCTTTCGCTGACGTTTCTAAATCTTCGAATAAAACGAGCATCGTTTTCGTCGCTTCTGGCTTCGGAATTAGTTTAAGTACAGCGCCTGTAATGACACCGAGTGTTCCTTCCGCACCGACGAAAAGACGTGTTAAGTCGTATCCCGCGACGTCTTTCGCTAATTTACCACCTGTTTCGATAATTTCACCATTCGGAAGAACAACTTGCAAACCAATGACATAGTCACGTGTTACACCGTACTTCAAACCGTGCAATCCACCTGCGTTCGTGCTGATGTTTCCACCGATTTGAGAAATGTTTACTGAACCTGGATCTGGTGGGTAAAATAACCCTTTCGCTTCCGCTGCTTCGATGATGCGTTGTGTGATAACACCTGGTTGTACCGTCATCGTTAAGTTCGCTTCATCAATTTCGATAATTTCATTCATGTTTTTAAAGAGTAGGACGACACCACCTTTAGATGGTGTTGTCGAAGCACTCAAGTTCGTACCTGAACCGCGTGGGACGATCGGAATGCGGTTCGCATTACAAATCTTTACGATTTCACTCACTTCAAAAACGTTACGTGGTGCAAGCACACAATGTGGACGTGCTTGAAATCCTGGTGTCGCATCGTATGAATAGTTCAAAAGTGAAGATTCGCTATCAAAAACGTTTTCTTCCCCAACAATTGCGACGAACTGCTTTCGAATTTTGCTAGAAATCAATTTCTTTCACCTCTCGATTATTTGTCATCGACAACGATGTAAAACACTTCGACAGGCCCGTGCACGCCGACGACTAAATTCATTTCGATATCGGCACTTTTACTCGGTCCTGAAATAAAGCTCACACATGATGGAACTTTTCCTTCTTCTTTTAATTTACCACGAACCGTTTGCGCAGCTTGTGTCATTCTCGGGACAATTGTACTTTTCGGCACGATTGCGATATGCGCATGGGGTAAAAGACTAATGCCGCGTCCCATTTGTTCGTTCATAAATAAGACGACTGTTCCAGATTCTGCAAGTGTCACATCACTGAACGTAATCCCAACACGTGCTCGCTCTGCAAAGCGAAGGTTTTCTTCCCCTGCTGCTTCTTTCCAAATGTGCACGTCTATTTGATTTTTCAATTGTTCGTAATAAGCTGTCATTCCATATTCGTCATTACGACGGTCATCCGCTGCGATGACAGAATCAGCTTGTAACTGCTTTAAAATACGGTCGATCGTCTCTTCAAGTTGCGCAAGTGTCACAACATCTACTGACGTATGGCCGACTGCGCATTGTGCTTGTAATGCTTCGACTAATTGGTCTTGTGACAGCCCTTGCAATACCGCATGTTGAGGTTGATGACGCCATACAGGCTTTTCGACAGGTGCTGTAATGCGAGCTCTTCCTAATTCATTCGCAATATTGTTTAAAAAATCTTCTTTCGTCGCCATCTTATTTCTCCTCCTTGCGATTTTTGAACCAATGACGGAACGTTTCTTTCGGTGGTGCTGGGAAGTCACGCTCTTTCGTCCATTCTTTCAAAATGCTCGGTCCATCTGTAATTTTTTCATCTTTCGTCCACGGTTTCATCGCTGTGCGTGCAAGTTTTGAACTCAATTTGTACGCAGCAGGGTGAGATGCCCATTGAACGAATCCTTTCATCGCCACTTTTTCCATTTTTGGTGCCATGCCGAGCTCAACGATGTTTTCACGGTGACGCACGAGATGTTCATGGAGTGGGATTTTAACTGGACATGCATCTGTACATGCCGCACAAAGTGTTGAAGCATACGGTAATTCTTTATGGTTTTCATAACCGTCTAACAACGGTGTTAAAACAGCGCCGATTGGACCTGGGTAGATCGATCCGTAAGCGTGTCCACCGATTTGACGATATACGGGACATGCGTTAATACATGCTGCACATCGAATACAGTGCAAAGCAGATTGGAATTCTGTTCCTAAAATTTTCGAACGTCCATTGTCTACGATGACGAGGTGGTACTCTTCTGGTCCGTCTGTTTCGCCTTCTTGACGTACCCCTGTAATCGCCGTAATGTAACTCGTTAATTTTTGCCCGACTGCCGAACGTGTCAATAAGCTAACGAGTACTTCCATCTCTTCCCATGTTGGGACGATTCGTTCCATCCCCATGACCGAAATTTGTGTTTTCGGCAATGTTGTAGAAAGTCGTGCGTTCCCCTCGTTCGTGACGAGTGTTACGGTACCAGATTCTGCAATCGCAAAGTTACATCCTGTAATCCCGATATCTGCAGCTAAAAATTCTTCACGCAATTGTTTACGCGCAAATAATGCTAAATCTTCAGGTGTGCTCGTACTATCGTAGCCACGATATTTTACGAAAGTATCTTTAATTTGTTCTTTATTCAAATGAAGGGCTGGTGTAACGATATGAGATGGTAAATCTCCGTCTAACTGTAAAATCCATTCTCCTAAGTCTGTTTCAACAACGTCTGCTCCTACTTCAGCGAGCGCTTTATTTAAGCCGATTTCTTCTGTGACCATCGACTTTGATTTTACGACTTTTTTAGCATTTTTCGATTGCGCTACCTTTTTAATATATTCGTTCGCTTCTGCAGCATCTTTTGCGAAAAATACTTTACCGCCACGCGCTTCAACTTGTTCTGTCAATTGGTTTAAATAATAATCCAAATGATTTAACGTATGCGTTCGGATTTCTTCACCTAATGAGCGCCAATCTTCCCAATCACCTAACTCTTCAGATGCCGCAAGTTTTCCTGAACGGAAACGCCCTTGCGCTGAAGCGATCGACTCACGCATAAATTCATTCGCTACACCTTTGTCAATTCGTTTGTCATACGGATCGTTACTAATTCGAATGCTCATTTTTTCACTTCCTCATTTGAAAATTGGTTCAAAATTTCTACGATATGCAACACTTTTACATTTTTGCCTTCACGTGTTAAACGACCTTGAATGTTCATTAAACAAGCCATGTCTCCGCCGACTAAATATTCAGCTTCAGTCTCTTCAACATGGTGCGCTTTTTCGTCGACCATACGACCTGAAATAACCGCGTTTTTCACCGCGAATGTTCCACCGAATCCACAGCAGTCTTCCGCCTGTGGTAACGGAACGACATCTACACCTTCGATACTTTCAAGTAAACGTAATGGCGCTTCTTTCACGCCGAGCAATCTCGTCATATGACATGATGGGTGATACGTCACTTTCCCTTTAAATGT
>JASLHQ010000025.1 GCA_030152265.1 Savagea sp. | reverse complement strand
AGAGGTACACAAGACATTTTGCCGCAAGATTCATGGAAATGGCACAAGGTTGAACAAATCATTTCAGATGTATGTCGTGCGTATCGTTACAGCGAAATTCGCACACCGATTTTTGAGCAGACAGAATTGTTCCAACGTACGGTCGGTGATGCAACAGATATCGTTCAAAAAGAAATGTACACATTTGAAGACCGTGGAAAGCGTTCGATGACATTGCGTCCAGAAGGAACAGCACCTGTCGTCCGTTCATTCGTCGAAAATAAAATGCACGGCATTCCAGATCAACCGGTGAAATTGTATTATGTCGGTCCGATGTTCCGTTATGAGCGTCAGCAAGCAGGGCGCTATCGTCAATTCGTTCAGTTCGGCGTTGAAGCGATCGGCAGCGACAATCCGATGATCGATGCGGAAGTGATCGCCTTAGCACTCGACGTTTATCGTCGGGCAGGCTTGAAAGATTTAAAGCTCGTCATTAACTCATTAGGAGATCGCGAGTCGCGTGCGAAACATCGAGAAGCACTCGTTGCGCATTTTGAATCACACATTGAAGAGTTCTGTTCAGATTGTCAAACACGTCTTCACCAAAATCCGCTTCGTATTTTAGATTGTAAAAAAGATCATGAGCATCCTTTAATGGCGACGGCTCCAAAGTTAACCGATTATTTAAGTGATGAAAATGCTGCATATTTTGACGCAGTACAAAATTATTTAAAAGCATTAAATATTTCCTTTGAAGTCGATCCAAACTTAGTGCGTGGGCTCGATTATTACAATCATACAGCATTTGAAATTATGAGCACGTCGGAAGGATTCGGTGCGATTACGACACTTTGCGGTGGCGGTCGTTACGATGGCATGACGGAAGAAATTGGTGGACCGAACGCGCCAGGTATCGGATTTGCGATGAGTATCGAACGACTTTTACTCGCGATGGAAGCAGAAAATGTAACGTTTGAAAATGATGAATTGCTCGACGTATATGTCGCAACATTAGGTGAAGAAGCAGAGGAATTCGGCTTCGTCTTAACGCAACAATTACGAGCAGCGAACATTCATACAGATACGGACTTTTTACAGCGTAAAATGAAAGGTCAAATGAAAACAGCGGACCGTCAACAAGCTCGCTTCGTCATCGTCATCGGTGAGACGGAAGTAGAGCAACAAATCGTCCAATTAAAAAATATGGAAACAGGAGAACAACGTGAAGTTGCTGTTTCTGACGTCGTAACGACGGTACAACAATTAATGAAATAGGAGAGATTATAATGAAACGTACACATTATTGTGGGCAATTAACGAAAGAACAAATCGGAGAGCAGGTAACATTACAAGGTTGGGTACAACGCCGCCGCGACTTAGGTGAAATTATTTTCATCGATTTACGTGACCGTACAGGCATTGTTCAAACGGTATTCAACCCAGATTTTTCAAAAGAAGCACTTGAAATTGCGGACTCTTTACGTAATGAATACGTCGTTGAAATGACAGGAACAGTGATTGAACGTGCAGATGCACAAAAGAACGATAAAATTAAAACGGGTGACATCGAAGTACAAGTAACGGAAGTAGCAATTATTAACAAAGCGAAAAACCCACCATTCATGATTGAGGACGAAACCGATGTAAGTGAAGAGCTTCGTTTAAAATATCGTTACTTAGACCTTCGCCGTCAACCGTTAATGAATAATTTCCGCATGCGTTCAGAAATTACGCGTTCAGTTCGTAACTTCTTAGCAGAAGAAGAATTTTTCGAAGTCGAAACACCTATTTTAACGAAATCAACACCAGAAGGAGCGCGTGACTATCTCGTTCCATCACGTGTTCACGATGGCGAATTTTACGCGTTACCACAATCGCCACAATTGTTTAAACAATTGTTAATGGTGTCAGGATTTGATCGTTATTACCAAATCGCGCGTTGTTTCCGTGACGAAGATTTACGTGCCGATCGTCAACCAGAATTTACACAAATTGATATGGAAATGAGTTTCATGTCACTCGACGATATTTTAGAATTAAACGAACGCATGATGAAACGCATTATGAAAGACGTGAAAGGAATCGATATCGAGATACCATTCCAACGCATGCCATACGATGAAGCGATGGCACGTTTCGGTTCAGATAAACCAGATACACGCTTCGCGATGGAACTCGTCGACATGGCGGATGCGATTGCAGACAGCTCATTTAAAGTATTTACGAGTATGGCTGAAAAAGGAAACCACGTAAAATGTATTAACGTTAAAGGTGGAGCAGAGGATTACACGCGTAAAGACATTGACGGTTTAACAGAGTACGTTGCACGTTACGGCGCGAAAGGACTCGCATGGATTAAAGTGACAGAAGAAGGATTCACAGGTCCAATTGCGAAGTTCTTCGATGAAGAGGACCAATCGAAAATGACAGCAGCTGCAGATGTTGAAGCAGGCGACTTACTATTATTCGTCGCTGATACACCGAAAGTTGTCGCAGACGCACTTGGCGCACTTCGTGTGAAACTCGGAAAAGAGCGTAATTTAATCGATGAGTCAGCATTTAACTTCTTATGGGTTGTCGACTGGCCATTGTTTGAGTTTGATGAAGAAGCGGGACGTTATGTTGCAGCTCACCACCCATTCACACGTCCACAAGATGTCGATGTTCTCGTGAATGACCCGGACAATGCGCGTGCGGAAGCGTATGACTTAGTATTGAATGGTTATGAACTCGGTGGCGGAAGCTTGCGTATTTACGAGCGTGATTTACAAGAGAAAATGTTTGAAGCGCTCGGATTTTCACGAGAATCTGCACAAGAACAATTTGGCTTCTTACTCGATGCTTTCGAATACGGAACACCTCCACACGGCGGTATCGCATTCGGTCTTGACCGTATCGTTATGATTTTGTCAGGTTCTACAAACTTACGCGATACAATAGCTTTCCCGAAAACTGCAAGCGCGAGCTGTCTCTTAACTGAAGCGCCAAGTATGGTGAGCGAAGCGCAATTGCGTGAATTAAACTTGCAATTAAAAGCAAAACCACAATAATTGCACAAAGTATAAGAGTGTGATATTGTTATAGCAATGACAAATCCTGAGGTGTACGTGAAGAACGATACAGTTTTGACCTACAAGTATATCGTAAGGGAGCTTTAAATCCAATTGCGGATGACATGCCATTTATGGACGTCAAAGTCAATTGTGCGAGCACCCACCTGTTGAATGCAGGTTCAAAACGATACAGTTTCTAACGGCACATTTGGGATTTGTTCCTATATGAATCATTCAAGAACCTATTTCCTTTGAAATAGGTTCTTTTTATTTAGTCAATAGATGAATGTCTTCTTTGAATCTGGTATTGTAAACGTAAGAAAAGTTATTTAGTTAGAAAGAAGGAGTGGCACGATGTTACATCAATTTTCACGCAATGAACTCGCATTTGGAAAAGAAGGACTAGAAGCTTTAAAAGGGGCATCGGTTCTCATTTTAGGGATTGGAGGCGTCGGCTCGTTTGCAGCGGAAGCATGTGCAAGAAGTGGCGTAGGCAAACTTATTTTAGTCGATAAAGACGATGTCGACATTACGAATGTCAATCGCCAACTTGTCGCTACATTATCAACAGTAGGACGAAGTAAAGTAGACGTGATGGAAGAGCGGGTGAAAGATGTGAATCCTGAATGTGAAGTGATCGCCATCCACGAATTTTATACGGAAGAAAATTACGAACATATATTGGCGCATGAACCCGATTATGTCATTGACGCTTCTGATACGTTGCAATATAAAATTCATATTGCTGAACAGTGCATCGAACGAGGAATTCCGATTATTTCAAGTATGGGAGCTGCAAATAAATTAGATCCTACTCGTTTTGAAATTGCGGACATCTCTAAAACACATACTGATCCATTAGCGAAAATTGTGCGCACTCGTTTAAGAAAGCGTGGCATTCATAAAGGATTGACGGTCGTTTTTAGCGATGAAAGTCCAATTATTCAGAGAGAAGAAGTGGTGAGAACGGTTGGAAATGAACAGTCCGACATCCGAAAGGCTCAATTGCCACCATCATCTAATGCTTTCGTTCCATCCGTTGCAGGACTCATTTGTGCAAGTTGGGTCGTTCGTGAAATTGTCAAACATATTGAAATCAAACGGGTGAATGGACGATAGAAAGCTTGTCACTCAACAGAAACGTTGTTACAATAGGTATTATTACATAATGAAACGTACAGTTTGAGCAATACAGTCATCTATGAATTATCGTTACAATTGAGAGGATGGAAAGCTATGTCAGTCGATCATGGAATTTTATTAGAGAGTGGTACGAACGAGTTAGAGATCATTGAATTTGAAATGGGATTAAACCGTTACGGAATTAACGTCATTAAAGTAAAAGAAATTATTTTACCAATGAAAGTGACACCGATTCCACACGCGCACCCATCAATCGAAGGGATTATTCAATTGCGTGGAGAAGTGCTTCCAGTCATCAATATGGAAAAAGTGATGGGACTTCAACAAACATTCGATAGTGACCAAGGAAAATACATTGTAGCCGCTTTTAACAAGCAACATGTCGTTTTCCACGTGCATGATGTGACGCAAATTCATCGTATTTCATGGGATCAAATTGAAAAACCATCTGATATTTATTCAGAAGCTAACTCTCAAGTAATCGGAGTTATTAAACGCGATAATGAAATGTTATTACTTCTCGATTTCGAGAAAATTATTTTAGATATTAACCCGTCGACAGGGATTCATGTTGATGCCGTGAAAAAATTAGGACAACGTAGCCGTTCGTCAAAACGTATCGTCATCGCAGAGGATTCGCCATTGCTCCGCAAATTATTGCATGATACGTTAAATGAAGCGGGATACTACAATTTAGAGTTTTTCGAAAATGGAAAAGATGCCCTTCAATATTTAGAATCGATGCTTAATCAAACAGCTGATATTACAGAAGTTGTACAGCTCGTCATTACAGATATCGAGATGCCACAAATGGACGGTCATCACTTCACGAAACGTATTCGTGAAAACAAAGGGCTCGCTCCTTTACCAGTCATCATCTTCTCTTCACTTATTACAGAT
>JASLHQ010000014.1 GCA_030152265.1 Savagea sp. | reverse complement strand
TGACTCCGTACAGATTCGAAAGTAGGTGACGAAATGTTATCGAACATTCGAGATGAATGGCGTCACTTTCTTCCTTATGTATTAGCAGTTGTTGTCGTGATCATTTTAATTGGCAGACGTTTTATCATGGCCGACGCCTCACCACCGGTTGCGATGCGAGATGAGCCGGCCGAAGATTTTTCGATTGCAGAAGTGGAAGAAGACACTTTTGATGAGAAATTGGATATTGTCGTTGAAATAAAAGGAGCGGTCGCACGTCCTGGACTTTATGAATTAGAAGAAGGAGCGCGTCTTTACGATGCGATTCAGCAGTCGGGTGGATTTTTAGAAGAAGCGGATGATCGTTTGTTAAACTTAGCTGAGCGATTAGAAGATGAGATGAGCATTTATGTCCCGTATGAAGGGGAAGTTGAATTTGAAATCGCTATGGAAACGACAAAAAGCTCTTCAGAAGAAAAAGAACAAAAAATTAATATTAATCGAGCTGACGCGAATGAATTAATGCAAATTCCGAATATCGGTCCGAAAAAAGCGGAAGCAATTTTAGAATATCGCGATCGCGTCGGGAAATTTCAAGATGTGCGTGATTTATTAGAAGTGTCAGGCATCGGTGAAAAAACATTACAAAATATTGAGCCGTTCATTACGGTAAAATGAGAAAGGTGAATCTGTATGGAGCGTATTACGTGGGAGCAATTTTTTATGGCACAGAGCCATTTACTCGCTGTTCGAAGCACATGTACTCGTCTTTCAGTAGGCGCGACAATCGTGCGAGAAAACCGCATTATTGCAGGAGGATATAACGGTTCGATTACCGGAGGAGAACATTGTATCGATGTCGGCTGTTACGTCGTCGACAATCATTGTGTACGCACGATTCACGCTGAAATTAACGCGTTATTGCAATGTGCAAAATACGGGAGCCCCGTTCAAGGTGCGACATTATATGTTACGCATTTCCCTTGCTTGCAATGTACGAAGGCGATCGTTCAATCGGGTATTGAACGCGTTTATTACGCGGAAGATTATAAAAATGACCCGTATGCGAAACAGTTATTTCAAGAAGCGGGTATCGTGACGAAAAAAATTCCGTTTGATGCACGCAATGTCGACTTTTTACAAGAAGAGAAATTAACATTGATCGAGCAACTATTAGAAAAACTCGAACAGCAAGGAGATGAAACATTGCCTCACTACCGAGAGCAGGTGGATCGATTATTCAACTTAAAGAAATAAGACCTTTTCATAGTGCCATTGCGATACTATGGGCGGCCATTGCATCGTATGAAGCACTCGATGTCATGACCGCCTTTTTCGCATGGCTTCTCATGTACATGTTGCTGAAAATACCGCTTCGCTTGTTAATCGTTTATAGTGCGCTTTATATGGTGAGTGTGATGTATTTCCAAACGACGATTCCGAGCGAGCAATTGGATAGTGAACAAGTGCTCGAAGTGACAGGTACGAATCAAATAAAAATGGACGGAGATCGGTTGCGAGGATTCGTTCAATATGAAGGAGAATTTATTTATGTGACGTATCGGATTGCTTCGGAAGATGAGAAAAATAAGCTGGAGCAAGTGATTTGGCAAGATGCATTATTGCGATTGCGTTTAGCTCCGTCTGAACTACACCCCCCGAGTCATCCGTATGCGTTTCAAATGGCGCATTACTTAAAGATGAACCGAGCGAATAATTATGCCGACATTATAGAGTTCATTCATTTAGAAGAGCAAAAGACATGGCGCAGTATGTTAGAATCTTGGCGTGAACAGTTGCGTCAACAAATTGAGCACATTTTTCCGCAAGATTTACATTGGGAAGCGAAAGCTTTATTAATCGGAGATAAATCAGACTTTACGACGGAAATTAACGAGCAATTGCAAATTCTCGGTATTTCACATTTGTTGGCGATCAGTGGACTTCATGTCAGTCTCGTCATGTTACTCATTCGTGGAACTCTTCTACGATTGCGTATGACGCACGAGACGACGCATTATTTGTTACTCGTTGCTTTGCCGCTGTATGCGATTATCGCAGGTGCGAGTCCGTCTGTATTGCGCGCTAGTTTAATGGCTTTTTTCGTCTTATTATTTTTAAAACCAGGCAGTAAATTATCGCCGATTGACGCGCTCAGTTACAGTGCGATCGCCTTATTATTTTGGAAGCCGACGTTGTTTTATTTTCCGGGATTCCAGTTATCTTACGGGGCGGCTTTAACGATTATTTTAAGTGCGCAACTATTGCGACGCGTGGAGCACCCAATTATTCAATTATTCCTCATCTCCCTCTTTACCCAGCTTAGTTTATACCCGATTTTACTCTTCCATTTTTATGAGTTTTCCGTTTCCTCAATCGTCATCAACATATTATATGTGCCGATTTATTCCTCTTTCGTTTTACCTTCTTATTTAATCATTTTATGTTTATCTTATCTTTTTCCTATATTCAGTGAATGGTACTTAATGGTATTTGTTCCGATACAGCGATTTTTATTACAATGGACAGAAAAGTTAGCAGAGCTACCGTATCAAATGTGGATAGGTGGAGCGATTTCTGTAACGGTGATGGGCGGGATTACACTTAGTATTTTATATGCTTTTATCGCGCTAGAACGCAAACAATGGAAACGAGCGATTTTTATTTTCGTCATTCCTTTTGTTTTATTAGAGAGCCGTCCGTATTGGAACGAGGAACTCGTCGTGACATTTATCGATGTCGGACAAGGCGATAGTATTTTAATTGAGTTGCCTCATCGACGAGGGGTGTATCTCGTCGATACGGGTGGAGTGTTGCGCTATGAACAAAAAGAAGCGTGGAAAGAGCGGCAATCGCTATATGAAGTCGGTCGTCAAGTCGTCGTACCTTTATTGAAAGCGAAGCAAATTAAAACGCTCGATACTTTATTCGTAACACATGCGGATAGTGACCATATGGAAGGAGCGGATGAAGTGATTGAGCGGGTAAGTACGAAATTGATCGTTTATCCTCCAGAAAGTGAACGAAAAGAATTGATGGCCGAGTTGTTAAATCTCGCAGATGAGCGGAAGATCGCTCATCAACCGATCACAGCACCGAAACAATGGCAAGTCGGCAAGACGACATTTCGCCTATTGTGGCCCACTCAAGATGCAGTCATAACAGATGACAATGATCGCTCTCTCGTATTAGAAATCATTCATGGCGAATACACGATTTTATTAATGGGTGATTTAGAAGAAGAAATGGAACGACGATTAGCTAAAAACTATGAGCGGCGTCCAGGGACGTATGTTTTAAAAGCGGGGCATCACGGGAGTCGTACATCTACGACGGAAGAGTGGGTGCAAGCGACGCAACCTGATGAAGCGGTCATTTCAGCAGGACGTAACAATCGCTACGGGCATCCTCATGAAGAAGTAGTCGAGCGATTGAAATCGCATCGGGTGAACATTCGTTCCACCGCTGAAGAAGGAACGATTGAATATCGATTCAAATAAAAAAATGGTAGTCGAAAGTCGACATACCATTTTTTTATTATAGACTTCCAACGAGGTCGATAATTGTAGCAATTACAAAGATACTCGAGAAACCGAGGAAAGCTACTACGAAACCGACAGCTGAGTCGTTGAAGTCATTGCGTTTACATTGAACGTCTTTTTCAAATTCATTCATTGCTACACCTCCTAGTTACTTCTCTAATTATAGATGATTCAATTTGAAAAAGCTAGAGCAACTAAAGAAATGCAACAGAACTCGAAATTTTGACACAATTCATTGTGGAAAGAAATCGAGATTCCTCTTCAAAGTCGAAAAGCCATCATGTATACTACTAGAAGAAGTGAGGAGGATGACAATGGCTCAAAAGGTTTGGCAAGCGATCGATAAAGGAGAGCTAGCGTCAATCTATTTAATCGTCGGGGAAGAACAGATGACACATGATGAGACGATTCGTCGTATCGAAAAGAAGATGAAACAACAAGGAGAACTTGAGAAGTTTACGTACGATTTAGACCAAGTTCCTGTCGAAGCGGTCGTCGAAGAGGCGGATACCGTTCCTTTTTTTTCGGATTATAAACTCATCATTGCAAAAAATGCATCATTTTTAAAAGCTGAACAGAAAAGTAGGGAAAAAATCGACCATCGTTTAGGCGATTTAGAAAAATGGTTAGCAAATCCTTCACCGACAGCGATTACGATTTTCACCGCACCATATGAAAAAGTGGATAATCGTAAAAAAATTACAAAATTAATGAAAGAAAAAGCGACACTTATAGAAGCTGAACGATTATCAGCGCAAGATTTAGTCGCTACATTGCTTTCTTATGCGAGCAAAGAAAATGTAGGTCTTCAGAAAGAAGTGGCAGAATTTTTCGTAGCGCGTGTAGGAGAAAATTTAACACTATTACATCAAGAGTTGATGAAATTAGCAACGACAGTAGGAGAAGGCGGAGAGATTACAGAAGAGCTCATCCGTCAATTTGTGACGCGTACGCCAGAAATGGATGTATTTACGTTGACGAATGCTTTCGTGCAACGCAATGTGAGTGAAGCGATTCGTATTTATAGAGATTTATTGGCGAACGGAGAAGAGCCGATCATGTTGACCGCACTCATTGCGGGGCAAATTCGTCTCATGCTCAACGTATCGACATTGCAAAGAAAAGGACTTGAACAGCAAAGTATCGCGCAACAGTTAAAAGTGCATCCGTTCCGGGTGAAGCTCGTCATGCAAAATCGACAAAAGCCGACCGAAGAACAATTGTTTCAAGCGTTAGATGCGATTGCGACGGTCGATTATCAGTTGAAGACTTCATCGATGAACCGTGAACAAATTATTGAATTATTTTTAATGAAAGCATAAAAAAAGCAATTTGTGTCGAAAATCGACCAAATTGCTTTTTTATTACGCTTTTTTCATGAGACGTGATTTTTGACGAGCTGCAGTGTTTTTATGGATTAAACCTTTAACTGCTGCTTTGTCTAAACGTTTAACAGCGTCTTGTAAAAGAGCTGCAGCGTTTTCGTCTTTCGCTTCGAGTGCAGTTTCCGCTTTACGGATTGCTGTACGCATCGCTGCTTTATAGTTTGAGTTTTGAGCGTTCACTTTTTCGCTTTTACGAACGCGTTTGATCGCACCTTTAATGTTTGGCATGAATTTCACCTCCACTTGCTGGATAGAAGAGTCTTCCCTCTTAAAAAATAATCCGGATATCTCTTTACAACAAGCATTATTTTAACAAATAAAAAAGTGCTTTGCAATGCTTAAGTGTAAAGAAAGTTCTCTTTACGCTAAAAATATATTTTTTCACACGGCTCCACTCGTTATTGAAGTGTGAAGCGTTCACTGTTATACTTACTTGTAGCATATTTAGGAGTGAACTGACGATGAATAATAGTGAAAGATTAAATCGCCAAAAAAATATTCGAAACTTTTCGATTATCGCCCATATTGACCACGGGAAATCGACATTAGCGGACCGTATTTTAGAAAAGACGGAAACGCTCACGAACCGTGAGATGAAAACACGTACACTTGACTCGATGGAATTAGAGCAAGAGCGTGGAATTACGATCAAGTTAAACGCTGTACAACTTTCATACACTGCAAAAGATGGAGAAGAATACATTTTCCACTTAATTGATACTCCGGGACACGTCGACTTTACATATGAAGTGTCACGCAGTTTAGCAGCATGTGAAGGGGCTATTTTAGTAGTCGATGCAGCGCAAGGAATCGAAGCACAAACGTTGGCGAACGTTTATTTAGCGCTTGATAACGATTTAGAAATTTTGCCCGTCATCAACAAAATTGATTTACCTGCAGCAGACCCTGAGCGCGTGAAGCAAGAAGTGGAAGATGTCATCGGACTTGATGCATCGGAAGCGGTTCTTGCATCAGCAAAAGCAGGCATCGGAATTGAAGAGATTTTAGAACAAGTTGTTGAAAAGGTTCCGGCCCCACAAGGCGACCCTGCCGCACCGTTAAAAGGATTAATTTTCGACTCTCATTATGACCCGTATAAAGGGGTTATCGTATATTTACGAATCATCGACGGAACGGTGAAACCAGGAGATAAAATCCGCATGATGGCGACAGGCAAAGAGTTCGAAGTCGTTGAAACGGGAGTCTTCACACCGCATGCGACAAACCGCGATGAATTGACTGTTGGAGATGTTGGATACTTATCCGCATCGATTAAAAATGTCGGAGATACACAAGTTGGGGATACTGTCACACATGTTGAAAACCCGACAGAAGAACCGCTAGAC
>JASLHQ010000002.1 GCA_030152265.1 Savagea sp. | reverse complement strand
AATAAAATTGTACGTCTCCATAAATTCTTCTTCCGTTTCTCCAGGGAAACCGACGATGACGTCCGATGTAATCGCTAAGTTCGGGAGCGCTTCTTTTAAGCGGTCGAGACGCTCTGCGAAAAATTCCATCGTATATTTGCGACGCATTCTTTTCAACACCGTATCTGAACCCGATTGGATTGGAATGTGTAAGTGGTTTACGACAATTTTAGAGTCGTTCAATACTTCAATCACTTCGTCCGTAATTTGGCTCGCTTCAATCGAGCTGATGCGAATGCGTTTTAGTCCTGGTACTTGCGCTTCTAAATCACGCAACAATTGCGCTAAGTTATAATCTTTAAAATCAGAACCGTAACCGCCTGTATGAATGCCCGTCAATACGATTTCTTGGTAGCCCGCTTCTACGAGTTGTTGCGCTTGGCGAATGACTTCTTCCGGATCGCGTGAACGCATTAAACCGCGCGCCCACGGAATGATACAGAACGTACAGAAGTTGTTACAACCTTCTTGAATTTTTAAAGAAGCGCGTGTACGGTCTGTAAATGCAGGTACGTCTAGTTCTTCATAAACACGATTTTTCATAATATTGCCTACCGCGTTAATCGGTTGACGCTCGCGGCGGAATTCTTCGATTAAATCGATTAATTTCACACGATCTTGCGTCCCGACGACGATGTCGACTCCTGGAATCGCCATAATTTCAGCAGGGGATGTTTGTGCGTAACAACCTGTGACACAGACGACAGCATCCGGATTTTTACGAATCGCACGACGGATCACTTGGCGTGATTTTTTATCTCCGGTATTCGTCACCGTACATGTATTAATGACGTAAACGTCACTCATCGCATCAAAGTCAGTTCGCTCATACCCCGCGTCTTGGAACAACTGCCAAATGGCTTCCGTTTCATAATGATTCACCTTACAGCCTAACGTATGGAATGCTACTTTCGGTTGCAAAGCACCTGTATGTTGTTTATCCATCATCTATACTTCCTTCCATCACTTGTAAATTCATAATTCATATCATTGCATTATAATAACACAATTTAGCAATCTCTCAAATGAAACAGGAGAATTCACTTTAGAAATCGTCTTCCATATTAAAAAGACCTTGACGATGATTCATCAAGGTCTCGTATTCTCATCATTCAAATTGATAACTGACCGCACTAAGTACGTAGAAAGGGGCTGTTTCGGTACGCAATATGCGCGGGCCGAGGGCGATCGATTGGAAGTTTGCCTCGCGTAAAGCTTGTGCTTCTTCTTCTGCGATCCCACCTTCTGGTCCGAACACGACGAGAATCGATTCACCGGGTGCCACTTTGCCGAGTCGCTCGCTAAACGTTTGACGAGCGACTTCTTTCGCCTCATCTTCATAAGCGAAGTACAGATGGTCATATCGTTCACTTTGTGCGATTAAAGCGTCGATGCTTGCGACGTAATCAATTGCCGGAATGACGGTGCGGTGGCTTTGTTCCGCTGCTTCTTTCGCAATTTTCGCAAGGCGTTCTAAACGTTTCGGCGTTTTTTTCGCATCCCATTTTGAAACGGAACGACGCATCGCGACAGGTAAAATCGCTGTTGCGCCGAGTTCAGTCGACTTTTGCGTAATGAGGTCGAGCTTATCTCCTTTCGGAATGCCTGATGCGATCGTGACGTGTACTGGAAGCTCTACTTGTTGAACAAGTTCTCGCTCCACTGTCGCTGTCACGTCATTTTCGACATCATTTAGTACCGCGACGTAAGCTGTTCCTTGTATCACGACGATAATTTCGTCCCCTCGCTTCATACGCATCACGCGTGCAATATGCTTCGCGTCCTCCTGCGAAAACTGAACATGTCCTTCTTGGATGGACTCAACGAAATAGCGCTGCATTACGCTTCACCTTTTTCAGCTGCTATTGCAATCCAATCTTCTTCACGCTTAATTTCTAAAATGCGGAAGCCTTTCGCTTCGAAATCTTTCACGACATCTTCCTCATATTTTCCGATAATTCCTGATGTTAAAAAGAGACCGTTCGGACGGAGTGCATCGTACGCGTCTTGTGAAAACGACATAATGATTTCCGCTAAAATGTTCGAGACGATAATGTCTGGCGTTTCTTTCACGGAATGAAGTAAGTCACCTTCAAATACTTCAATTTTCGCTGCAGTATCATTTAATTTTGCATTCTCTGTCGCTGCCGCTACTGCCACATCATCTAAATCGAGTGCTAACACTTTCGATGCGCCGAGTTGTGCCGCTCCAATCGCTAGTACTCCTGAACCTGTACCGACGTCGACGACGAGATCGCCTTCTTTCGTATACTTTTCTAAAAGTTGCAAAGAAAGACGTGTTGTCGGGTGTGTGCCTGTTCCGAACGCCATCCCTGGATCGAGTTCAATAATAATTTCATCTTCATGTTTTTTCTCATACTCTTCCCATGTCGGAACAATCGTAAAACGGTCTGAAATAGAAACAGGGTGGTAATATTTTTTCCACGTTTCTGACCAATCTTCCTCGTCCATTTCATTCATCGTCACCGAGTAATCCCCGATATCGATTCCTAAATCTTTAAATGACATGATGCGCTGGTCGAGTTGACAAAGTAAATCGTTCACAAGTTCATTTAGTGGTGTATACGCTTTTACTAACACACCCCATGTTGGATATTCCGAAGCTTGTAAATCGTAAATTTCGCCAAAACGATGTTGACGTGAACGTGTCAATTCCATCGAGTCCACGAGTGAAACACCTTTAATATCGAAGTCGTACAATGCATTCGTGACAGCGTCGACTGCTTCATGTGTCGTATGTACGACAATTTCTGCCCATTTCATACTCGTTTCCTCCTACTCGCCCTTAAAGGTACGTTTTAATTTATCGAAAAATGAACTTGAATATCCTAAATTCGAATCATCATCGAGTGATGCAAATTCACGGAGTAATTCTTTCTGTTTTTCAGACATTTTCTTCGGTGTGACGACTTTCACGATAACGTATTGGTTTCCTGTTCCGAACCCTTGAACGTTTTTAACCCCTTTACCACGCAAACGGAATTTCTCGCCACTTTGCGTACCTGCTGGAATTTTTAATTTAACGTGACCATCGACTGTTGGCACTTCAATTTCATCGCCTAATGCAGCTTGTGGGAATGTGATATTTAATTCGTAGTAAATATCGTCGCCATCTCGGACGAAGTGTTCGTGCGGACGTACATGGAAGACGATGTAAAGATCTCCTGGCGGTCCACCGTTAATACCTGCTTCACCTTTCCCTGCGACACGAAGACGTTGACCGTCGTCGACACCTGCTGGGATGGTCACTTTAATTTTCGATGGTTTTTTCACACGGCCTGAACCGTGACATGTTGTACATTTTTCAGGAATAATTGTTCCTGTTCCGTGACATGTTGAACAAGTCGTCTGTTGAACCATTTGACCGAGTGGTGTATTGCGCGTAACGGTCTGCTGGCCTGAACCGCCACATGTCGTACACGTTTTAACAGAAGTGCCTGGTTTCGCACCATTCCCGTGACACGTTCCGCACTCTTCTTCTTTTTCTAACTGTAATTCTGTCACTTTTCCGAAGACCGCTTCTAAAAAATCGAGTGTCATCGTATATTGCAAATCATTTCCTTGACGTGGTGCATTCGGATCTTGTGCGCGTCCACCGCCGAAAAATGTACTGAAAATGTCCTCGAAGCCGAATCCGCCTCCGAAGCCACCTCCTCCGCCTCCACCGAATGCGCTAGGTCCATCGTGGCCGAACTGGTCATATTGTGCACGTTTCGATTCATCAGATAACACTTCGAACGCTTCTGTAATTTCTTTAAATTTATCTTCTGCACCCTCTTCTTTATTTAAGTCTGGGTGATATTTTTTAGATAACGAACGATACGCTTTGCGAATTTCTTGTTTCGTTGCGTCTTTTGATACGCCAAGAACCTCGTAATAATCGCGTTTACTCATTATGTCACTCTCCTAATGTCGAATTTTCATACAGAAAAAGTCAAAGCCGGAATTTCGGACTTTGACTTTTCCGTCAATCATACAGCGTTCTTTCGTTTACGTCAAACGCGCTTATTTATCTTCTTTTACTTCTTCAAAGTCTGCATCGACGACACCGTCATCTGCTGGACCTTGCTCTCCACCTTGCGCTTGTTGAGCTTGTTGTGCTTGCTCATACATGCGCACTGTGATCGTTTGAAGCAATTGCTCAAGCTCTTCTTTCTTCGCTTTCATGTCGTCAAGATTGTCTTCTTCAATTGCTTTTTCAAGCGCAGCTTTCAAGTCCGCAATTTGTGTTTTTTCATCTTCTTGAACGTTTTCGCCGAGCTCTTCTACTGTTTTGTCCACTTGGAAGACGAGTTGATCTGCACCGTTGCGAAGTTCAGCTTCTTCTTTACGCTTCTCATCCGCTTCTGCGTTCGCTTCTGCGTCTTTTACCATTTGTTCGATTTCTTCATCTGAAAGACCTGAGCTTGATTCAATTGTAATGTTTTGCTCTTTCTGTGTTCCTAAGTCTTTCGCTTTAACAGTGACGATACCGTTTTTATCGATGTCGAATGTCACTTCGATTTGTGGAACACCACGTGGTGCTGGTGGAATGTCTGTCAATTGGAAACGACCGAGTGTTTTGTTGTCCGCCGCCATTGGACGTTCCCCTTGTAATACGTGAATGTCTACAGCTGGTTGGTTATCAGCCGCTGTTGAGAACACTTCCGATTTAGATGTTGGAATTGTCGTGTTGCGGTCGATTAATTTTGTGAATACGCCACCCATCGTTTCGATACCGAGTGAAAGTGGTGTTACGTCGAGTAAAACGACATCTTTCGTATCACCTGCAAGGATTGAACCTTGAACTGCCGCACCCATCGCAACAACTTCGTCAGGGTTAACACCTTTATATGGTTCTTTACCTGTTTCTTTTTTAATTGCTTCTTGTACCGCTGGAATACGTGTCGATCCACCGACTAAAATAACGCGGTCGATTTCTGATGCGTCAAGGCCTGCGTCTTCCATCGCTTGGCGTGTTGGCACCATTGAACGCTCAACTAAATGTGCTGTCATTTCATCGAATTTCGCACGTGTTAATGATGTTTCTAAGTGTAAAGGTCCTGCTTCACCTTGAGAGATGAATGGTAATGAAATTTGTGTGCTCGTTACACCT
>JASLHQ010000203.1 GCA_030152265.1 Savagea sp. | reverse complement strand
CCATTTCCGTCAATTCCCGCAATCCCGACAATTTCACCGTAACGCACTTGCAAGTTTAAGTTTTTCACTTTTGCGATTTTACGGTTATCTTCGACGACGAGATTTTGAATATCGAGCGCCACTTCACCTGGCGTCGCTTCTTTCTTTTCTGTTTTGAATGTTACTTGACGTCCTACCATGAGTGATGCGAGCTCTTCAGGACTCGATTCAGCAGTTGTTACTGTACCGATTCCTTCCCCTTTACGGATGATCGTCACTCGGTCAGACACGGCCATAATTTCATTCAATTTGTGCGTAATTAAAATAATTGATTTTCCTTCGTCGATTAAGTTTTTCATAATTTTCATTAACTCATCGATTTCTTGCGGTGTTAAAGAAGCAGTCGGCTCATCAAAAATAAGCACTTCTGCTCCACGATACAATGTTTTTAAAATTTCTACACGTTGTTGCATTCCGACAGATATGTCTTCAATTACTGCTGATGGGTCGACAGCCAAACCGTATAGCTCTGATATTTCGGCGACTTTTTTCTCAGCTTCTTTAATATTGATAACGCCCATCTTCGTCGGTTCATTACCTAAAATAATGTTTTCTGTCACTGTTAAATTTTCAACGAGCATAAAGTGTTGGTGTACCATACCAATTCCAAGGTCGTTTGCAATATTCGGATTCGCAATATCTACTTCTTTCCCACGAACTTTAATCGGTCCTTCTTCCGGTTGGTATAAGCCGAAAAGAACGTTCATCAAAGTGGATTTCCCCGCTCCGTTTTCTCCTAAAAGTGCGTGAACTTCTCCTTTTTGAAGTTGTAAAGTAATATTTTTATTCGCGTAAAAATTTCCGAACTTTTTGGATATGTTCAACATCTCGACTACGTATTCCAACGCCGTCACTCCTTCATTTCCATACTTCTTACTATCGTAAAAATGGTCGACCGCGAATTTTTAGCATAGTAAGCTTAAAAAAATCTAGAACATATGACGCTTCTGCACAGCAGGATACTGCAGACGAACGAACAGATGATCCGTTCGTCGCAGAAGTGACATATTATTCTAGATTCATTGACGATTGATTATTTAACTGGCTCTTCTGGTACTTCAATTTCTCCGCTCGCAATTTTCGCTTCGAATTCAGCAACTTTCGCTAAAATTTCTTCTGAAATCGCACCGCGTGAATCTGCTAAAATGACACCTTCATCTTCCAAGCCGTAAACTAATGTTTCGCCGCCTGGGAATTCTCCGTTGTTTGCACGCTCTGTAATGTCGAGTACAGCTACGTCAACACGTTTTAACATTGAAGTTAATGTAACGTTTGTGTTCTCGTCTACTTTACCTTCTTCGTATTGGTCAGAGTCAACACCGATTACCCAGAAGTTTTTGTCTGGTGATGCTTTTTTCAATTCTTTCGCTTCAGCAAATACTCCTACACCCGCTCCACCAGCTGCGTGGAACACGATGTCAGCGCCATCCGCGTACATACGGCTTGCTGCACCTTTACCGAGTGCTGCATCTGTAAATGATGCGACGTATTGAACGTCTACTTTAATATCAGGGTTAATCGCTTTAACTCCTTCGATAAATCCTGCTTCGAAACGTTTAATAACAGGAATGTCCATACCGCCAACGAAACCAATTTTATCTGTTTCCGTTGTGAGTGCTGCCGCTACTCCTGCGAGGAACGCTCCTTCTTGCTCTTTAAACATCACGCTCGCTACGTTGTCGCCTTCTACTTCAGAGTCAACGATAACGAAGTTCGTATCTGGCTTTTGTGATGCGATTTCGTGAATTGCGTCATCCATTAAGTAACCGATTCCGAATACGATGTCGAAATCACGGCGTACTAAGTTGTTTAAGTTCGGTTTGAAGTCTGCTTCTTTCGTTGATGGAAGATAGTCGTATCCATTATCTCCACGCTCTAAACCGTTCGCTTCACCGTACTCTGTAATCCCTTTCCATGCAGATTGGTTAAATGATTTGTCATCTACACCGCCCGTATCTGTTACCATCGCTACTGATAATACGTCACTGCTCGGAGTATCTGTCGCTGCACCTTCATCTGCTGGCTTTTCAGCTTCTTTCTCTCCACCACCACAAGCTGCTAATAATAAACCTGCTGACATCATCACTGACAAAGCTAAACCTTTTTTCTTGAATTTCACAATAAAATCCTCCCTAAAGTTCGTTTTTTAGTAGTTAACTATACACGTTTCCGTACAACTTGAAACTGGAATTTATCCGCTCGGAAATAGTTCGTTGAATAGAGTACTACTTTCCCTTCTTCGTTATAATGACGTTGAATGAGAACGAGTAACGGTACATCAATTCCGCAGCGTAAAATGGCGGACGCTTCTTCATCGTATCCGAGTGGAACAATTTCCGCGACAGCTTGAATAATTTTCATTTGACCATTCAATTCCAAGCTGTCAAAAAGAGAATCGTTATAAATACCTTCACCGTCCAATGATAAATGGCGACTCAGTGCATGGTCGATACAGTATACAACAGGCTCTCCATCCGCTGTCCTCACACGTTTGATTGTGACGATTTCCTCTTTTTCATCACACTCGAAAATCGGTGCTAAAGAAGCGGTAACTGGATGGTGATCGACCGTTTTATAAATGGTACCCGGCTCCATTCCGGCTTCTCGAATCATCGTTGAAACGCTCGATAATTGTTCGATTCCTGAATGAAAAAGTGGCTTTGAACTTACGAAAGTCCCAACTCCATGCTTCCGAACGATTACTTTTTCCTCTTCTAAAATACGAAAAGCTTCACGTAAAGTTGCACGGCTTACTCCGAGTAAACGAGCGAGTTCAAACTCAGACGGGAATCGCTCGTTCTCTTTATAAACTCCATCTTCAATGTCTTGCTTTATTTTTTCAATCACTTGTACGTAAAGATGGCGTTGATCCACTTTTACCATTTATTCACCTACTCTCTTTAGTAAATTTTGACATCTGACGTTATACAACACTACTAACTCATGTTAACTATATCATCTTACTATTTAAAAATAAATAGGCCGTCGACCATTTTCAATGTTATCCGCTACGCTTCTTCATTTTTTTGTTATATTTGTCCTTATTCTGACATGGAATCGATTAATAATTTTCGTGGCTTGCTTCCTTCACTCGGCCCTACAATTCCACGTTCTTCCATTTGGTCGACGATACGCGCCGCTCGAGAGTATCCGACACGCAATCTTCTCTGTAACATAGATATAGAAGCTTGTCCTTGTTCTAGAACAATTTCAATCGCTTCGTCAAACTTTTCATCGACTTCTTCATCGAATTCAACTTCCTCTATTTCTGTCGGAATCATACTTTCTTCGTACTGCGCTTTTTGCTGTTCGATACAATGATCGACGATGCGTTCAACTTCTTGATCAGATACAAATGCGCCTTGAACCCGGGTCGGTTTGGAAGCTCCTGATGGTAAAAATAACATGTCCCCACGGCCGAGTAATTTTTCAGCACCGCTCCCATCTAAAATCGTTCGCGAATCGACAGCGCTCGATACCGCAAAAGCAATTCTTGATGGAATGTTCGCTTTAATAATTCCCGTAATAACATCGACGCTCGGGCGTTGTGTCGCAATGATTAAATGAATGCCTGCTGCCCGCGCCATTTGAGCTAAACGCATAATCGCTTCTTCCACATCATTGGAAGCGACCATCATTAAATCGGCTAACTCATCCACGATGACGACGATGTAAGGCATGCGTGGATGTTTTTCGTCATTTTCTTCGTTCCAACGGTCGAGTTGCGCATTATATCCTTCGATATTCCGCGTTCCTGTGTGAGAAAATAATTCATAACGGCGCTCCATTTCAGAGACAACTTTTTGCAACGCTTGAGCTGCTTTTCGTGGATCGGTTACGACGGGTGCTAACAAATGAGGAATCCCGTTATATACATTGAGCTCGACCATTTTCGGGTCGATCATCATCATTTTCACTTCATGTGGTTTAGCCCGCATTAAAATGCTAATAATAATGCCGTTAATGCAAACACTTTTACCGCTACCTGTCGAACCAGCGACGAGTACGTGTGGCATTTTATTTAATTCAGTAAGGACTGCTTTACCTGTCACGTCGCGACCTAAAGCGACTTGTAATTTTTTTGTAGCGTCTGCCCCTTCTTCTTCAAGCACTTCTTTCAAACTGACTGCCGATACCGTTTGATTCGGCACTTCAATGCCAATGGCAGATTTCCCAGGAATCGGTGCTTCCATTCGAATATCTCGTGCAGCGAGCGCTAACGCTAAATCATCTGTCAAACCGACAATACGACTCACTTTCACACCAGTTGCTGGTAAGATTTCATATTTCGTCACAGCCGGTCCGAGATGAATTTCGCTCACATGGGCTGCAACGTTGAAACTTTTAAACGTTTCTTCTAATTTTTGCGCATTATTTTTAATTCGTTCAATTTCACTACTTTGGTCCGCTGTTTCGATATCGTCCAATAAATGAATGACTGGCAATTGATACGGACTCTCTTCTTCATCGTCCGATTGTTCCAGAACAAACTCTTCTACGTCTTCCTCTTGCACATCTGCCGAATCTTGTTCGACTTGTTCAACGGGAGCGAGTTCTCGACCTTGTGTGAAATGATTGATCGAGACGTCACGGGGTGGTTCGATGGCAAGTGACTCTTCTACTTCATCATCGATTGTTGAAATGATTTGCTGGGCCTTCTCTTTTTTAGACGGGACAGCCTTCTTTCTTTCCAAATACGTCGTTTTTAATTTCGCGTATGAAGATTTGACTGCTTCTACTGTCGGACGAACGACTTCTCGGTCAAGGCCAAGAACGATCGCGATTAAAAGTAATATTAAGCTGACGATAAACGTGCCGACACGGTCAAATAAAAATGATAAAATGCTATACAATGTCGCACCGACTAAGCCACTTCCGTATAAATTGGTACGTTCCACAACCCCACTATCCGTCACGAGCGCTTGCCACGATGCACGCCAAGGCCCAACATCGTACAACTCCATCATTTTTCCGACGAAAACGAAGTGAGCTAAAGTGAAACTGACGACAGTAAGAAGAATCGCAACGATGACTTGTTTTTGCGTCCAATTAATCGTTGCTTTGCCCATAACTTGATAAACACTCCATACGATCAAGCCTATCCATAACACCCAGTGTAATTGCCCGACTAAAAGAAAGGTGACTGTCGCGACCGAGCGACCGACAAAGCCGAATTGGAATAAAGCGATGAGCGCAGTCGCGATAATGGCGAGACTGATCACTTCTTGACGTAATTGGAACGTTTTTTTCTTACTTTTTCGTTTCGCCACAATGTTGCACTCCTTTGGAAAAGGAGATTTCCGTCTACGTTGGACGTAAACAAAAATCTCCTCGTTCTTTCAATTGATTAATATTCCATTAAAATTGGAATGATCATCGGACGACGTTTCGTCTGTTGGTATAAATACGAACTTAACGTGTCACGAATTTCTTGCTTAATGTTCGACCATTCAAATGTTTCTTTCGCTACATACTTTTCAACGACTTTGCGAATGATTTTTTTCGCTTCGTTCAAAAGCTCTTCTGATTCACGCACGTAAACGAATCCACGTGAGACTATTTCAGGACCTGCTGCGATCGTTTTCTTTTTGCGGTTTAATGTGACGACAACTGTGAAAATACCGTCTTGCGACAATAGTTTACGGTCGCGTAAGACGATGTTCCCGACGTCGCCTACTCCGATTCCGTCAATTAATACATTACCTGCTTGAACGCGTCCTGTCATGCGCATTTTATCGCCTTTATACTCGACGACGTCACCTTTTTCGACGATGAAGATTTGCTTTTTCTCCATGCCGACTTCTTGTGCTAACTTCGAGTGGGCGATGAGCATTTTATATTCCCCTTGAACAGGGATGAAATATTTCGGCTTCATTAAGTTCAACATTAATTTCAAGTCTTCTTGACTACCATGACCTGAAACGTGAATGTCTTTTGATGATGTCATAACGTCCGCGCCAGCTTTCGCTAACTCGTTCATCATTCCGTAAAGTGACAATTCCATCATCGGTGCTGGTGTAAACGTAATGAGAACTGTATCCGTCGCTTTAATTTTAATGTCGCGATGTTGTTTTTTCGCGATGCGGCTTAATGCGTCAATCGGTTCCCCTTTATTGCCTGTTACGATGACGACGACTTCATGATCTTCATATTGGTCGATGTCTTTCGCATCGATTAACACATCTTCCGCTACTTCTAAGTAACCGAGCTTTAATCCAATATGGAAGTATGTTTCTAAACTTTCCCCGACGACGGCTACTTTTTTACCTGTTTTCATCGATTGTTCGAGCACTTGTTGAATACGGATGAAGTTCGATGCGTAAAGCGCTACTAAAATACGTCCTTGCGCGCGGTGGAATGTTTTTAAAAGACGTGTCGCAATGACTTGCTCACTCGTCGTATATCCTGGCTTTTCCGCTTCTGTCGAATCCGACATAAGTAAAAATACGCCTTCTTCTCCTAAGTTCGCCATTTTCGCGATGTCTGGACGGTATTTACCTTTCGCCGATTGGTCGAATTTAAATTCTCCTGTATGCACGATTGCTCCTTGTGATGTGTGGAAGACGATACCGAGTGAATCTGGAATACTATGTGTCGTGTTGAAAAACGTGACATGCGTACGTTTGAAGTTCATGCGGCTTTCGTTGTTTACTTCGAAGAAACGAATCGCTTGTGGAGCGGGCATTTTGTGCAAATGCTCTTTCGCTAGCGCAATCGTTAATTTTGAACCGTACACCGGTGCTTGTACTTTTTGAAGTAAGTAAGCGAGGGATCCGATCGCATCTTCGTGTCCGTGCGTTAAGAAAATTCCTTTCAGTCGATTTTTGTTTTCGACAACATATGTGATGTCCGGAATGACGATGTCAATCCCGAGCATCTCTTCTTCTGGGAACATGAGGCCTGCGTCGACGATGAACATTTCTTCATCAATTTCGACAACATACATCGACTTCCCGATTTCACCCACTCCTCCGAGTGGAATGACTTTAATCGTTTCGTTAATAATTTGCGTCACAATATTTTCCTCCTAATGTCTTTTTTATTGTTTAATTTCAATTCATATCGTTTTCTTTTTAAAAATCCGAACAGAACGACTATGTTTCATTATACGGGAAAAAGACCGTTCTGTACAAACAAAAAAAGCTAGCACGTCACTAGCTTTCTAATATCATTACGTTTTTACACGTATTTACCTGAAGAAGCATTAAACAATATACAAATATTACTTCTTCTTTATTTCATTAATTTTTCCAAATCTCTTTCCTTTCTATATTACTTCCTATAAACTTTAATCATCTTACAAAATAAAGGAGAATGTGTATGAAAAAATTAATGGTCTTTTTCATGGCGTTTTTATTGTTTTTACCACAAGATATTTCAAATGTTCAAGCAAAATCATTAGTGTGGGACGGTTCAGAAATCGTTCCGGGACAAATCGGCAAAATGACATTTAAAAAAGATGTCAAAGTGTATAAGAAAGATAAAAATGGGAAATTCATTTCAATGGTTGTAAAGCGCAACCATTATTTCCGCGTATACAACTCTGAAAAATACTCCGGACATGAGTATTTATGGATGAGCGGCGGTTATCGTGTTTCTAAAACGGATTTAGTCATTTATAAAGAAATACCGCGAGATGTATACGCTCAACTAAACGGAACGACCTATCAAAATGGAGACTATGTTTATGTTTCGAAAGATAACACACCCGTATTTTTTTCTTTTGATAAAAATGAGTATAAAAAATGGGGCTTGAAAAAAAATGAGTATACTGTTTCAAAGTTTACAACGCTAAAAATCATAGAGAACAAGGCGAAGGATGGTTGGATAAAGGTAAATGTTTCAAGAGGTTATAACGAAAATATTGAAGCATTGCCAGCTACATTTTATGTACAAACGAAAAATATCGAATCTTTACCAAAAGCTTTAGAAAAACCAAAAGCCGCCTACTCTCCTGGAGAATATAGTAGGAATGGATTTTCTTTCGAAGAATATGAAGTTCATGGCACACTCCCGAATGGAAAATGGCTCCTCCTACCTGTCCGATCCTTCTCATCTGACAAACCTCAAAAACAAAAAGAGGCTTATATGTTCATAGATGACGCGAAAAACTATGTACTTGAAAAACCACAAAAAGAAAAAGAACAGTGGTTCAAGCAACTCAACTCTTCCGATACACTATTCTCTAAATTAAAAGGAGACTTTACCTATCGCTTATTGCATAGTACATCTCCTTCTCATATGAAAAAAATAAGTGAAAATGTATGGGAATCTGATGGCGAACAACAAACAGAAACGGCTGCAAATGATGTTGAAGGTAATTTTACGATTTCATATACAAATCGGTTAGAAAGAAAATTCGTTCCAGACGGTGTACAGTTCACACATACAGCAAAATCTAAAGAATATATTGAAAATAAGCATAATATGAATTTAGGTCATATTCCAGACTTTTATCATATTACAACAACAAATGTACACGTTCCATCTCCACTCAAAGTTGGATCGGTTATAACACTGGAAAAAGAAATTAAGTTTTATGATCCTACCTTTACTACTGTACTTGAAACAAGACATGTAAAAGATAAATTTACAGTGACGGTTATAGCGAAACACGCTCAACTTAAACACTCTGTTTTCTATTCATTGAACACCACTTACTTAGATAAATATTTTAAGGATTTTGTCATATTAGGACGACCTGAAAATAAAGGTTGGTCTGAATATGATGATTTACTTTTTTCTGAATATGGAGGTATATTGTTCGACTTGTTTACCCAGGAACCTATCCAAGTTATGTAAAATAAATCTTCATCACGTGTGAATATAAAATAGAGTTTTCCAATTAGAAAACGCATGAAATCAAAGTTTTTACTTTTGATTTCATGCGTTTATTCTTATTTTTACACTTCTTTATTACTGTTGAATTTTCTTCATGTACTGGTCCCAAGAAGCATTGAATGCTGCATGATCCGCTTCTAACGGAATGAGTGGTAAACGTACGGAACCGACTTCAATCGTTTGACGGTTCAATACATGTTTCAACGGAACAGGGTTCGGTTCTGAGAATAATGCTTTGAACGCTGGTAATAAGCGGCGGTGCATTTGAGCAGCGGTCGCTAACTCTCCTCGTTCAAATGCTTGCATCATTTTTTGCATCTCATTTCCTAGCACGTGAGCAGCGACAGAAATGACACCTTTCCCACCGACAGATAGCAACGGTAATGTCATGCCATCGTCCCCGCTGTAGACAGAAAATCCTTCTGCAGCGCCTTCTACGATCATCGCCATTTGTTCGATATCGCCACTCGCTTCTTTCACTGCGCGAATATTTGACACTTTCGAAAGCGCAATCGTCGTTTCAGCTGTCATGTTGACGCCTGAACGGCCTGGAATATTGTACAGTAAAATCGGTAAGTCCGTCTCTTCTGCAATCGTGCTGAAATGACGGTACATCGCTGACTGATTCGGCTTGTTGTAATACGGTACGACGAGCATGACACCGTCCACACCGAGCTCTTCAACTTCTTTCGTCATCTCGATTGACTCTGCTGTATTGTAAGAGCCTGTACCCGCAATGATCGGTACACGACCCTTTGCAGCCTCTTTCACCCAACGGAGCATTTGAAGCTTCTCTTCGCGTGTAACAGTAGGTGATTCTCCTGTCGTTCCGTTAATGATTAAACTGTCCGTTCCATTTGTAATTAAATGTTCTACGAGGCGATGAGTCAATCCTTCATCAATTTGACCTTGTGCGTCAAATGGCGTGACCATCGCCGTTCCAATTCGTCCTAATTCCAACTTACGTCATCCTTTCCAATGATTATTGTTCGATTTGGCTTAAATACGTCTCAGCGATTTGTACAGAGTTCAGTGCCGCACCTTTAACGAGGTTATCTGACACGATCCATAAGTGGAATCCGTTTTTCTTATCGCGGTCTTTACGTACGCGTCCGACGAATACTTCGTCTTTGCCTTCTGCGAACAATGGCATTGGATACGTTTGTGTCGCTGGGTCATCTTGTAAGACGACGCCTGGAACTGATTGAATCGCTTCTTGTAGCTCAGCGACTGTCACGTCGTCGCGGTCTAATTCGATGTATACTGACTCTGAGTGACCTGTTACGACAGGTAAGCGCACGCATGTTGCTGCTACTTCCATCTCATAGTCATCGAAAATTTTCTGCGTTTCGTTCATCATTTTTAATTCTTCTAATGTGTAACCATCATCGCCGAATACGTCGATTTGTGGCAATACGTTATAAGCGATCGGATAATGCTTTTTGTCGCCACCTGATGGTAAAATATTCGCTTCGTTCTCCGCACGGTTAGCGAAGTTTTTGCTCTGCTGTTCTAACTCATTAATAGCATCCGCACCTGCACCCGATACCGCTTGATACGTCGAAACGATTAAACGGTTCAATCCGAATTGGTCTTTTACGCCTTTTAATGCTGCGACCATTTGAATCGTTGAACAGTTAGGGTTCGCGATGAGCCCTTTATGTTCACGAATTTTTTCTGGGTTTACTTCTGGTACGACGAGAGGAACTCCTTCCGTCATACGGAATGCACTAGTGTTGTCAATAACGAGTGCTCCTGCATCGATTGCCGCCTGTGAAAAGCGTTCTGTAATTGAGCCGCCCGCACTGAAAAATGCAATATCTATATTTTCAAACGCTTGATCTGTCGTCTCTTCAACAGTGTACGTTTCATTTCCAATCGTAATCGTTGAGCCAGCTGAACGTTTAGATGCGAGCAACTTCAATTTATTTACCGGAAACTTTCGTTCAATCAATTTTTCAATAATCATCGTACCTACAGCGCCTGTCGCTCCAACAACTGCAACATTCATTTGTCTCATTTTCGTTCTCTCCTTTGTCAATGTCCATATTATAAATACTCATGACACTCTTTAATCCTTTACTTGATTAAACTGTCATTGTTCGAATTATATCAGCTTTTCTGAACTTTGTGAATACCTCCTTGTATTTTTGTCTATATTTTTATATATTTATGAATATTTATAAATTAACTAAATATTCTTTCGGTTAATATTTTAGAAACTTATTTCAATTCACTTTCTTTCTATTGTAATTCCGATTAAACTAAGCTCTATACACAATATTTTACAAAAGGAGAAAATGAATGAGAAAATTATTATTAATCGGCATCGCTATTTTATTACTAATTCCACAAAGTATAACTAGTGCTAATGCTAAATCAATTCAATGGGACGGAGCAGATGTCGTTCCAGGTCAACTTGGAAAAATGACATTTACAAAAGATTTAAAAGTGTACAAACGAGAAAAAGACGGACGTCTCTCTTCTATGATTGTAAAGCGCAATGCATTTTTACGGGTATACAATCAAGAGTTTCCAAAAGATGGTGTCCGTTATTTGTGGATGAGTAACGGATATCGAGTGCAACTCACTGATTTAGTCGTATATAAAGAACTTCCCGACTCTATTTATCAACAGTTAAACGGAACTACCATTCGACCAGGTGATTCTTTTTATATTTCAAATCCAAAAGGAACATATTCTTACGATCAGCATCCGAACAAGCATAAAGCGTCAAAAAACTTAAATTTTGCGTTTTTGCAAATTGATCGACCGATTTCAGTTCCTCGAGATGGATATATTCAAGTACACGCAAAACATTTCATTCCGCTGAAAGACGTTACGAAATTCCCGTCATTTGGCAATACACTATTGTACGCAAAAGAAACCTATCCAAACTCAGGAACGTATGGGACTGGAAATCATTTAAATTTAAAACCGTATACACAATTGTTTACGGTACCTAACTCAGATTATATTTATGTCCGAGATTCTGATGGCAAACAATACTTTACAAACCGGGCTCTATTCTCAACTAAACCGATTCCTCCTGCTGAAACAGTTTCAGAAATTGCATCTCCTGATGCACTGTTCAAACATTATAAAGGAGACTTTGAAACGAACTATTTAACACGGTCTACGCTCAATGTTCCACGCAAGATGGTTCAAATCGGACCGAATAAATGGCGGGCTCAATTTAAAAGATCTGAACCATCGTACGATCTCGTCGAGTATGACGGAACGTTCGAAATACAATATGAAAAAAATGACGTGACACTCATTCAAAAAGCGAAAGGATATCAATTTTATACAGACGGTATGATGGATTATCAGACGAGTTATGATACACACTCTACTATGACGGTACCCTTTCCTTTACGCGTAGGTTCAAAAGTTAACGTCGACTATTATCAAAAGAATTTTAAAGACTTAGAACAAACAGAAGTCCAAAACGTAACAGACACTTCAACGACGTACACGATTACTAAAATCGTAAAAAATGCACGTGTTCCCGTTCATGGAGATCAAGATGATTTAATTCCACTCGCTGTCTTCGCGGTTAAAGAATCAGAGGTTGGATCTTTGGAGCACGAACTCATTTTACTTTCTGAAAAAGGTAACTACTTCTTTAACTATTGGAATAGTGAAGGTATTGTAGGTTGGTAATGTGAGTGACGTCTCTACTCTCGATTACGCAAAGGTAAAAAACTAAAATAAAATCTCTAAAACTTCAAAAACGCATGAAATCAAGAGTTATAATCTTGATTTCATGCGTTTTCTATTCCAATCTCTTTTACATTTTATTTTCTATAACGAGTTTATGAACAATAGAAAAAGGAAACCTAACATTGATTTTCTAATGTTAGGTTTCCTCTCCGTCTTCATCTATGTCGACTACTATTTTTCATCAACGTTATTAAATAAAGAACTGTTTTTTATTCGTCTTTTTTCGCTTCTTGTTCTTTCACGACTTGTTTACGTGATAAGTTGACGCGACCTTGACGATCGATTTCGATGACTTTTACGAGTAATTCATCATCTAATTTTAAAACGTCTTCTACTTTGTTCGTACGTTTTTCTTGAATTTCTGAAATGTGAAGTAAGCCGTCTTTCCCTGGGAAGATTTCGAGGAAAGCACCGAATTTTTCAATGCGTTTCACTTTACCCATATAGTATTCGCCAACTTTTGCTTCACGGACGATGTTTTCAATCATTTCTTGTGCACGTGCGTTCATTTCTGAATCTGGTGAAGAAATGTAAATGGTACCGTCTTGTTCTGTATCGATTTTAACATTCGTTTCATCGATAATTTTGTTGATCACTTTACCGCCAGGTCCAATGACATCACGGATTTTGTCTGGATTAATTTGAATGCGAACGATTTTAGGTGCATATGTTGATAATTCTTCACGTGGTGTGTCGATCGTTTCAAGCATATGTTCTAAAATGTGGAGACGACCTTTTTTCGCTTGTGCGAGCGATTCTTCTAAAATCTCTCCTGCAAGTCCGTCAATTTTAATGTCCATTTGTAATGCTGTAATCCCTTTTGCTGTTCCCGCTACTTTGAAGTCCATGTCGCCTAAGAAGTCTTCCATTCCTTGAATGTCAGAGAGGATCGAGTAGTTGTCTCCTGTTTTGACGAGTCCCATCGCGATTCCCGCAACTGGTGCTTTAAGTGGTACACCTGCATCCATCATCGCCATCGTTGACGCACAGATTGATGCTTGTGAAGATGAACCGTTCGATTCGAGTACTTCCGCTACAAGACGCATCGTGTATGGGAATGTTTCTTCATCAGGAATGACCGCTTCTAATGCGCGTTCTCCGAGTGCACCGTGACCGATTTCACGACGACCTGGTCCACGAATTGGGCCTGTTTCCCCTACTGAGAAGTTCGGGAAGTTGTAATGGTGCATGAATCGTTTTGATTCTTCTAAACCGAGTCCGTCAATGATTTGTACTTCACCGAGCGCTCCTAATGTACAAACGCTAAGCACTTGTGTTTGTCCACGTGTGAACAATCCGGAACCGTGCGTGCGTGGAAGAATACCGACTTGTGAAGATAACGGACGAATTTCGTCTAATGCGCGGCCATCTGGACGTACTTTATCTTCTGTAATGAGGCGACGTACTTCTTCTTTCACCATATCTTCTAAAATCGCCTTCACTTGTTTCATCGTATCTTCGTCTGCTTCTTCAGCTTCATACTTTTCGATGATCGCTGTTTTCACGTCTTGAATGTTTTGTTCACGTGCTAATTTTTCTTCTGTTTGAATCGCTTGAACGAGTTCAGCACCGATTTCTTTTTCGATTTCTTCATACAATGCCTCATCTAATTCAAACAATTGAATTTCTGTTTTTTCTTTGCCGACTGCCGCGACGATTTGCTCTTGGAATTCGATAAGTTGTTTAATTTGTTCATGACCGAATAAAATCGCTTCTAAAACGATTTGCTCTTCGACTTCTTTCGCACCTGCTTCAACCATGTTGATCGCATCTTTCGTTCCAGCTACGACGAGGTCGAGATCACTTTGCTCTAATTGTTCTGGTGTCGGGTTGACAATGAACTCACCGTCAATGCGACCGATTTGAACGCCTGCGATCGGTCCGTCAAACGGAATGTCCGATACAGAAAGAGCTAAAGATGAACCGAGCATCGCTGCCATTTCAGATGATGCTTCTTGGTCAACGCTCAATACGAGCGAAATGACTTGTACGTCGTTACGGAAGCCGTCTGGGAAGAGTGGGCGAATCGGACGGTCGATTAAACGGCTCGTCAATACTGCTTTCTCTGATGGGCGTCCTTCACGCTTAATAAAGCCCCCTGGAATTTTACCCGCTGCGTATAAACGTTCTTCATAGTTCACTGTCAGTGGGAAAAAGTCGAGTGCTTTCGGTTCTTTCGATGCTGTCGCTGTCGATAAAATCGTCGTGTCACCGTAGCGTACGAGGACCGCACCATTTGCTTGTTTTGCTAATTGATTCGTTTCAACGATGAGTGGACGACCTGCCCATTCCATTTGAAACGTCTGTTTTTCTTGTCCCATATTCATTAAGACCCCTCTCATTTGTGTAGATCCGTATATGTAAAATATCACTATCTCTTAGTGTATCAAATTTCATCATATATTGCGAAGTTAAATGTGCTTAAAACAAATGTAGACAAAGTGAGGTCACTTTGTCTACAAGTTGTAAGCATGTAATGCTTCGTATTTTATCACTTCGATTATCGACGTAAGCCGAGTTTAGCGATAAGATCACGGTAAGCTTGTACGTTCGTATCACGTAAATAACGTAATAGACGACGACGTGTACCGATCATTTTGTAAAGTCCACGACGTGAGTGGTGGTCTTTCTTATGCGTACGTAAGTGATCGTTTAAGTTGTTGATCTCTTCAGTAAGGATAGCAATCTGCACTTCTGCAGATCCTGTATCGTTATCGTGAGTTTTGAACTCGTTGATAATTTCAGCTTTACGCTCTGTAGTCATAGCCATCCTAGTCACCTCCTAAATTAAAATATCCCCATATCCCGAGCAAACGTTGGTGATGCGTATTGCCAAGGAAAGGTTCTTGTTACACTCAAGTATATTACCATCTTCCCATCATTTAAGCAAGCACTTCATCTAATATTTCATCCGCACTTTCTTTATCCGCTTGAATTTGGGCGATGAGCGCATCGATTCCGTCAAACTTTTGTTCATCTCGAATGCGCGCGACCCATTCGACGGTCACTTCTTCACCGTAAATCATTTCATCAAAATTTAAAATGTGCACTTCAACAGTGTACGTATTTCCGTCGTTAAATGTCGGAACGGTTCCGACATTACAGACACCTTTATAACGTTTTCCTCGCACTGTGAAGTAGACAGCGTATACTCCTTTTAATGGAAGCATTAACTCTGGATGCACTTCGATATTCGCCGTCGGGAAACCGAGTTGGCGGCCACGTTTTTCCCCATCGACGACGATGCCATCCGTTTCGTAATATCGACCGAGAAAACGATTCGCTTGATCAATTTCGCCAGATTGTAAGGCGTGACGAATATATGTAGAAGATACTGTTTCCCCATCGATTGCTACTTCTTCTACCGTTGTCGTCGTATAACGACCAGCGCTCAATTGTTCCATCGTCGTCATCGTACCTGAACCTTTCACGCCGAACGTGAAATCAAATCCTGCGACGACATGTTTGACGTTCAAGTTTTCAATGAAACTTTGAATAAATTGATCCGGTTGTAAACTCGCTAAATTCCAGTCAAACTCGACATAAAATAAAGCTTCTACCCCCATTTTTTTTAAATAACGTTCTTTTTCTTTTTTCGTCGTTAAATAAAGACGTTCTGGGCAATCTTTTTGAAATAACCGTTTCGGATGAGGGGTAAATGTCATCACTGCCGGTGTTAAATTTCTTTCTTTCGCTACGCGTAACGCTTCTTCAATGACGCGTTCGTGCCCGTGGTGTACTCCATCAAAAAAACCTAAAGCGAGGCTATATGTTTTTAAAGAGGGTACTGTCATCTGCTCTGGGTACTGCAAATGAAAAATTTCCATCATTTCCTCCTCCTTATCGATTGAAAGGGAACATTTTAAAAGGCTTCATGAGCCCTTCTTTCGTCGGATGCTGCATATAAATCGCAAGCGCTTTACCTTCATTCATCAAGACGACATAAGAATGTGTCTTCAGTAGATCAAGCTGTTGCAACACTTGTCCGTTTTCGATGAGCGGGAGCATCGACTCTTCAATTTGTACTTGTGGAAATTCGAATAACGCTTCCTCTAAAGGACGAATGGCATTCATTTCTTTTCCTTCATCTACTGCTTCCTGAAGTTGTTGTAAAGTGACGCATTGCTCCGCTCGGAATCCCCCTGACATCGTACGTTCGAGTTGTGACATGTGGGCTGGATATCCGAGCAACTCACCAATTTGAACAGCGAGAGTACGAATATATGTACCTTTTCCACAAGAAACACGGATGGAAAACTCAATCGCCTCTCCTTCAAATTGTACCGCATCATCTAATAGTTCGATAGCATCAATTTGAACGATACGGCTCGGTCGCTCGATTACTTGACCTTCACGCGCATATTCATATAATCGCTTACCGTTCACTTTTACAGCGGAATACATCGGGGGTGTTTGTTCGATTTCTCCCGTCAATTTAGCTAGCACTTCTTCAATCTGTACTCGTGACAATTGCTTATACGATGAATCGCGTTCAACGACGTCTCCCGTCTGATCTTCCGTTTCCGTCGACCATCCAATCTTGACTTTCGCGACATATTCTTTCCCTGTATCTGTAATTAAACTCGCGATGCGTGTCGCATCTCCTAAACAGATCGGCAAAACTCCTTCAACTTCAGGGTCGAGTGTCCCCGTATGGCCAATCTTTTTCATCTTTAATATTTTCCGCAATTTGAAAACGACATCATGCGAAGTCATGCCGCGCTCTTTCCAAATAGGTAAAATACCGTGCTTCATATTCTTCACCTCGAAAAAAAGGAGCTTATGCAGTATGCATAAAACTCCTTTTCGTTATTGTTCTTCTTTCACTTGTTTTAGCAACTGTTCGATTCGATCGCCGTATTCAATTGAATAGTCAAATTCGAATTCGATTTCAGGTACTTTACGTAAACGGATTTTCTTCCCGATTTCAGAACGCAAAAATCCTTTTGATTCACGCAAACCTTCTAATGTTTGTTTTTTTTCGTAATCCGTTCCGAGTACAGAGACGAAAATTGTCGCTTCTTGTAAATCATTCGTAATTTCGACATCTGTAATCGTAACGAAACCGACTTTCGGATTTTTTAATTGCGTACTGACAATCATGCCGAGTTCTTTTTTTATTTGTTCTGCTACACGATTTGCTCTCAGTGACATCCGTTTCACCTCATTTCACTGTTAAAAATAGTCTTTTACAAGTTCCGTCAGTTCCCACTCAACTTCTGATTCGAATAAAGTGAGAACGCGTTCGACTTCCCGTTCGGCAACCGCCGTTGTTTCGGATACAGCGACAACCGCAATTGTCGTACGTTGCCAAACGTCTTGAAAGTCGACTTCTGAGACGGATACGTTGTATCGTTGTCGCGCTCTTTGCACCATGCGTTGCACGATGGAGCGTTTCGCTTTTAGCGAGTGGACAGCGGGGATGAAGAAAGTACATTCATAGGAAACGATCAAGCACGTTTCACTTCTTCCATAACGTACGCTTCAAAAATGTCCCCTTCTTTAATATCATTATATCCTTTAATCGTAATTCCACATTCATATCCTTTTGCTACTTCTTTCGCATCGTCTTTGAAGCGTTTGAGCGTATCGAGCTCTCCTTCAAAAATAACGATGTTGTCGCGAATGATACGAACGCCTGAATCGCGTGTAATTTTTCCATCTGTGACGTAACATCCAGCGATTGTACCGACTTTCGATACTTTGAATGTTTCACGCACTTCGACTTGTCCGATTACTTTTTCCACATATTCTGGGTCGAGTAAACCTTTCATCGCCGATTCGATTTCTTCAATTACTTTATAGATGACGTTATGTTGACGAATTTCAACGCCTTCTTCTTCTGCTGCACGCTTCGCATTCGTGTCAGGACGGACGTTAAATCCGATGACGATCGCATTTGAAGCTGCCGCTAAGTTAATATCTGACTCGTTAATCGCACCCGCACCTGTATGGATAATTTTAATGTTGACGCCTTCTACTTCAATTTTCATAAGTGACGCCGCCATCGCTTCTACCGTACCTTGTACGTCTGCTTTTACGATAATATTTAATTCTTTCACATCGCCTTGTTGCATCTGTTCAAATAAGTTGTCGAGCGTGATACGTTGCGTTTCTCCACGTTGTTCTAACAACGCTTCTGATGCACGTGCTTCACCAATTTGACGCGCTTTTTTCTCGTCTTCAAAGACGACGAAGCGGTCTCCTGCTTGTGGTACACCGTTCAGTCCTGTAATTTCGACAGGTGTTGATGGACCAGCAGATTTCACTCGGCGGCCGAGGTCGTTAATCATCGCACGAACACGTCCGTACGTATTTCCGACGACGATCGGGTCTCCTACGTGGAGTGTACCGTTTTGAACGAGCAATGTTGCTACTGCTCCTTTACCGCGGTCAAGCTCTGCTTCGATCACTGTACCGCGACCTAAAATGTCCGGGTTCGCTTTAAGTTCGCCTACTTCTGAGACGAGGAGAACCATTTCAAGCAATTGATCGATTCCTTCCCCTTTCAATGCTGAAATTGGAACGAAAATCGTATCTCCTCCCCAGTCTTCTGAGACGAGACCATGTTCTGTTAACTCTTGCATGACACGGTCTGGATTCGCTGTCGGTTTATCCATTTTGTTCACCGCAACGATAATTGGAACTTCCGCCGCTTTCGCGTGGCTGATCGCTTCTACCGTTTGTGGCATAACACCGTCATCCGCTGCGACGACGAGAATCGTTAAATCCGTCACTTTCGCACCACGTGCACGCATCGTTGTGAACGCTTCGTGACCTGGTGTATCGAGGAATGTAATTTTCTTACCGTTCTCTTCAATTTGATATGCACCGATATGTTGTGTAATACCGCCCGCTTCTCCTTGTGTCACTTTCGTGTTACGAATCGAGTCGAGCAATGTCGTTTTCCCGTGGTCAACGTGACCCATAATCGTCACGACTGGTGGACGTTCGACATTTCCTTCTGCAATTTTCGCAAGCATCTCTTCGTCTTCAGAACCTTCGAAATAGTTTTCGAGGTCTGTCGCATCGATGCGAATTTCTTCTTCTACTTCAACGCCATAGTCTGCACAAATTAATTCAATCGCATCTTGATCGAGCTCTTGGTTAATTGTCGCCATAACGCCAAGCATGAACAATTTTTTCACGATCTCAGCTGGCTCACGGTGTAATTTTTCTGCGAGTTCTCCAACTGTTAACGTTTCGTAAAACGTAATTTTCTCTGGTAATGGACGTTCTACTTTCGGCTGTTGCGCTGGACGATGACGTCGACGGCCTTGGTTAATTCCACGGACCGGACGACCGTTACGACGCGCTGGACGTTGACCGCCACCTTGTGGACGATTGCCTCCGCCACCACCGCTCGGACGATTCGCATTGTTGCTTGCTTGTTTGTTCGAATTGTTGTTCGCTGGTTTATTTGTTGATTTATTCGCATTGTTATTTGCTGGACGACTTTTTGGAGCATCGCCTTTTTTAGCTGCTGGTTTATTTTGTTTCGGAGCATTTGATTTCACTGGAGCGTCACCTTTTTTAAATTGCTTATTTAGTAGATTAATTTCTTTTTCGTCAATTGTTGACATATGATTTTTCACATTGACATTTAATTTTTCGAGTGCATCGATAACTTCTTTACTCGTGCGTTTGACACTTTTCGCGTATTCATGAACACGTTGTTTTGTCATGCGCTCACCTCCAAGATTATTCGTTCAATAATTGAATGAGTTTTGCGGCGAGTTTACGCTCTGCAATCGCGACCGTCACACGTGCTTCCTTCCCGATCGCATGCCCGATTTCATAACGTGTGCCCCATTCAATTAAGGGAACGTTGTAACTGTTACATTTGTCGGCTAGCTTCTTTTTTGTGTTGTCTGAGGCATCGGTTGCCATAAGAACGAGTGCCGCTCGTCCTGCTCTCACGTCACGAACGACCGTATCTTCTCCAGATACGATCTTTCGCGCGCGCATCGCTATTCCGAGCATTTGAAAAATTGCTTGTTCGTTCATTTCAAATTCTCCCGTCGAATGACGTACAATAACTCATCGTAAATCGCATCTTCAACCTTGACGCCGAGTTGCTGTTCAATCGCATGGTTACGTCGCGCTAATTCGACTGCTTCTTCTGTTTTGGAAACGTACGTACCGCGTCCTGATTGTTTTCCCGTCACATCGACGAACACTTCGCCTTCTTTCGTACGCACGATGCGAACCATTTCTTTTTTCGGAAACATTTCGCCTGTCGCCGCACATTTACGCAACGGTACTTTTCTCATTTTCGTCATGTCGTCTAACCTCCTTGAAACGATTACTCGTTATGCTCTTCATCTGCATATAAATCAATTGGTTCTTCCACTTCATCGACTGGAGAAATGTCTTCTAACAAGTCTGCTAATCCATTGTCTTCGCTCTCTTCAAACATCTCTCCATCCACTGGATAAATGCCGAGTTCACGTGCATCTGTTTCGCTCTTAATGTCGATTTTCCAGCCTGTCAACTTCGCTGCGAGACGTGCGTTTTGACCGCGCTTCCCTATTGCGAGTGACAATTGGTAATCCGGTACGACAACTGTCGTAGAACGCTCTTCTTCATCGACTTGAACATTTAACACTTTCGATGGGCTAAGTGCATTCGCTACGAACACAACCGGATCTTCTGACCATTCTACGATGTCAATTTTTTCTCCTGACAATTCGTTTGAAATTGCCTGAACACGTGCACCGCGTGCGCCGACACATGCGCCGACTGGATCGATTTCTTCATTCGCTGTATAAACTGACACTTTTGAACGGTCGCCCGCTTCACGTGCAATCGATTTGATTTCCACTGTGCCGTCATAAATTTCAGGAACTTCCATTTCGAATAAACGACGAAGTAATCCCGGGTGCGTACGCGATACGAAAACTTGTGGACCGCGTGATGTTTTTTCAACTTTTGTAATGTACACTTTCACACGATCATGTGGTTCGTACGATTCTGTCGGAATTTGTTCTGTTTGCGGAAGTACCGCTTCTACTTTACCGAGTCCGATAAATAAGTTTTTCGCATCGAAACGTTCAACGATTCCGTTGACGATATCTTCTTCGCGATCGACGAATTCATCATAAATGATGCCTCGCTCCGCTTCGCGTACACGTTGTGTGACAACTTGTTTCGCAGTTTGAGCCGCGATGCGACCGAAATCGCGTGGCGTCACTTCTTGCTCGACAATGTCTTCCAACTCGTACACTGGATTAATTTGTTGTGCATCTTCTAATGAAATTTGTAAACGCTCGTCTTCTACTTCTTCAACGACGTCTTTACGTGAATATACTTTCATCGTACCTTTTTCTAAATTCAAATCAACGCGAACGTTTTGTGCTTGGTTAAAGTTTCGTTTGTACGCTGTAACGAGCGCAGCTTCAATCGCTTCTACGAGAATATCTCTTGAAATACCTTTCTGTTTTTCAAGGGCTACCAACGCATCGAGTAGATCACTACTCATGTTCAATCACTCCTACTTTTATTATATTGAGAAATCTATGGCGAGACGTGCAAGTGCAATTTTTGCTTTATCGATCGTCTTCGTTAAAGTACGCGTCTTGATCTTAAATTCAATCGTCACACTCTCTTCATCATTCGCTCGTAAATATCCTTCAAACTCTTTCATACCGTCAATCGCTTCGTACGTCTTAATAAATACGTAAGCGTCTACCGCTTTTTCAAAATCTTCTTCCTTTTTGAGTGGGCGTTCTGCTCCCGGGGAAGATACTTCTAAAAAGTAGTTTTGTGAAATTGGGTCTGCTTCGTCTAATTTCTCACTGAGACGTTCGCTGACGAGCGCACATTGGTCAAGGTCGATACGACCGACTTGTGCGTCGACATAGACTCGTAAAAACCAGTCTTGTCCTTCCTTCACGAATTCAACATCTACAAGCTCTAGAGCGAGTTCTTCAACGATAGGCTCTGTTAATTGCTCGACGATTTCTGTAACTTTGCTCAAATTCAACCCTCCAAAATTGGTGAAATTCCGATATAGAACAACAGAAAAGAGTGGGAAAACCCACTCTTTCGGCGTGTAATTATTACAAAAGTTAAATTTATCATAGCATAACGATGCGTTTCATGCAAACATCCTAACTACAAGTCGAAAATACTTAATTGGTTCGTATCTGGGAGTCCTTCGAGACATCCGAGTTCATCCATATACTCAGTTACTGTTTTCGATACGCGTCCTCGACGTTGAAGGTCTTCTTTCGATAAAAACTCTCCTTCTTCTCGCACAGTGACGATCGTTTTTGCAACGTTCGTTCCGAGCGATGGAATCGAATTAAACGGTGGAATTAACGCATCTCCATCGATGATGAAATCTGTCGCATGCGAGCGATATAAATCAGGTTTTGCAAAACGGAAACCGCGCTCACACATTTCGAGTGCAATTTCGAGCACCGTTAATAAGTTTCGCTCTTTCGGACTCGCATCCAATCCTTTATCATCAATCTCTTTAATTTTTGCACGAATCGCGCTCGCTCCCCCCGTCATCGTGACGAGATCATAATCGGATGCACGGACTGTGAAATACGCTGCATAATACATGAGCGGGTGATGCACTTTGAAATAAGCGATACGCAATGCCATTAATACGTAAGCCGCGGCGTGCGCTTTCGGGAACATGTATTTAATTTTTTTACATGAATCGATATACCATTCTGGCACATTGTTCTCCCGCATCGCTTCTTCGAACTCCGGCTGCAATCCTCGTCCTTTACGCACATGCTCCATAATGGTGAATGCGAGAGATGGCTTCAACCCTTGATAAATGAGGTATACCATAATGTCATCTCGACAACCGATAACGTCAGAAAGCTCACATACGTTATTTTTGATCAGTTCTTGCGCATTTCCTAGCCAAACGTCCGTCCCGTGTGATAGTCCGGAAATTTGAATTAACTCCGAAAACGTAGACGGTTTCGTCTCTTCTAACATTTGTCGCACGAAGCGTGTTCCGAATTCCGGCACACCGAGCGTTCCTGTTTTACAGTCGATTTGTTCCGCTGTGACGCCTAACGCTTCAGGGCTTGAAAATAGCGACATAACAGCAGGGTCATCGGGTGGAATCGTAATCGGGTCGATGCCTGATAAATCTTCCAACATTTTAATCATCGTCGGGTCATCATGACCGAGAATGTCGAGCTTTAATAAGTTTTCGTCAATCGAGTGGAAGTCGAAATGCGTCGTCTTCCAACTCGCTTCCTGGTCGTTCGCAGGGAATTGAATCGGCGTGAAATCGTAAATGTCCATCGTATCTGGTACGACGATAATTCCCCCTGGGTGTTGTCCGGTACTTCGCTTCACTCCAGAACAGCCTTTGACGAGACGATCGATTTCCGCACCGCGGTACGTCACATTGAAATCATTCATATAACCGCGCACATACCCGTACGCTGTCTTTTCAGCGATTGTTCCAATCGTTCCTGCACGATATACGTAATCTTCTCCGAACAGCTCTCTCGTGTAGTCGTGCGCTTCAGGCTGATACTCACCACTGAAGTTTAAATCGATATCAGGAACTTTATCTCCTTCGAATCCGAGGAATGTTTCGAACGGAATGTCTTGTCCGTCTTTACGCATCTCAACATCACATGCTTCGCATTTTTTATTCGGCAAGTCATATCCAGAACTGACCGACCCGTCTGTGAAAAAGTGTGCTTCATGACATTTCGGACAGACGTAATGCGGTGGAAGCGGGTTCACTTCCGTAATTTCCATCATCGTGGCGACGAAGGAAGAACCGACAGAACCACGTGATCCGACTAAGTAACCGTCATCGAGTGAACGTTTGACAAGTTTATGCGAAATTAAATAAATGACAGCGAAACCGTTATCGATAATGGACTTCAATTCTTTATCGATACGCGCTTGCACGATTTCCGGCAATTGTTCACCATAAATATGATGTGCCATGCCATACGTGAGTTCGCGAACTTCTTCATCCGCTCCGTCAATATTCGGCGCATATAAATCATCTTTAATCACTTGAACCTCTTCAATCTGGTCCGCAATTTGTTTCGGGTTATCTAAAACAATTTGTTTCGCTACTTCTTCTCCTAAAAACTCAAACTCTTTCAACATTTCATCCGTCGTTCTAAAATGTGCTTCCGGCAATGAAGAACGGTTGAGCGGATTCGCTCCACCTTGAGAACGGATGAGCACTTCGCGATATTTCGCATCGGTCGGTTGCACGTAACGCACATTACCTGTCGCACAAAGTGGCAAATTGACACGTTTACTCAATTTGACGAAGCGGCGCATAATGTCTTCTAAATTCCATTCATCGTGAATGATGTCGCGTTCGATTAAATGTTGATACATCGCCTTCGGATGAATCTCCAAATAATCGTAAAACTGTGCGACACGCTCTGCTTCTTCTAACGGCTTCTGCATCACCGTCTCAAACACTTCTCCGTTATCTGTTCCAGAACCGATTAACAATCCTTCCCGATGCTCAATTAAAACGGAACGCGGGATGCGTGGGACTCTATAAAAGTAATTAATATGCGAATAAGAGACGAGTTTAAATAAGTTTTTCAATCCGACATCGTTTTGAACAAGCAATGTACAGCTCGTCGGACGTGAACGCTTGTACGCATCGCCTTTTCCTACTTGGTCATTCAATTGGTCTAAATATTCAATCCCTTTATCCATCGCATCTTTCAAAAACTTCACGAATAAATAAGCGGTCGCTTCTGTATCGTAAATAGCGCGGTGATGCTGGGTTAATTCAACGTCAAAACGTTTCGCTAACGTATCAAGACGGTGATTTCGCATGTCTGGATATAAATAACGTGCCATCTCAACCGTATCAATATATGAATATTTCGGCACTTCGATTCCGGCTGTTTGACAAGCAGCGTAAAAGAAGCCCATATCGAAGTTCGCATTGTGCGCGACTAAAATAGCATCTTCACAAAACTCGACGAACTTCGCAATCATTTCTCCAACTTCTGGAGCGTCTTGCACCATATCATCCGTAATTCCTGTTAAACGTGTCGTCGTTTCAGATAGCGGATGATGAGGATTCGCAAAGCTTTCGAACGTATCGACAATTTCTCCGTCTTTGACACGGACAGCCGCAAGCTCGATAATCGTATCGTATGCAGAAGATAAACCTGTCGTCTCCACGTCAAAAACGATGTACGTTTCACTCGCTAAATGGCGATGCGTCGCTTCGTACGCAATCGGAACGCCGTCGTCGACGAGATTCGCTTCCATCCCAAACAACACTTTTATGCCATTTTTCTTTCCAGCATTAAAAGCTTCTGGGAAGGCTTGAACGTTTGCTGTATCTGTAATCGCTACCGCTTCATGTCCCCATTTCGCCGCTTGCTCGATAATATCGCTCGCACTTGATACGCTATCCATTTGACTCATTTTCGTATGAGCATGAAGCTCAATACGGCGCTCTCCTTCAGGTGCTTGATCTTGTCTAAGCGTCACTGAAATTTGCATAATGTCTTGGGCCATCATGACGAGGTCGCGAATGTACGTATCGTTTTGAATGCTTCCGCGCGCGCGTACCCACATTCCTTTTTTCATATGTTTCATGCGCTCGGCATCTTCTTTATCTCGCGAGAACATTTTCACGATGATGGAATCTGTATAATCGGTCACTTTCAACGTCATAATCGAACGACCGCTCCGTAACTCTCGCACTTCCGCATCGAATACATATCCTTCAATCGTGATGCGACGTTCTTCTTCTTGAATCGTTTCAATCGGTGTAATTTCTTCATTTTCTTTAATTAAAATACCGAATTGAAGTGGGCCACCGATCTCTTTATTTTCTTCACGCATTTGTTCCATTTTTTGCATTTGTTGTAGCGCTTGTTGTGCATACGCCGCTTCTTCTTGACGTTTCGCTTCTTCAAATGCGCGCTGCTCTTCTGCACGATCTTCCGTCGCCTCTTGTACGACGACTTCAACCGGACGCGTTTTTAATCCACATTGACTTAATCGCTCTTGCATGATTGGCAAATAACTTTTACGGATTGATTCCGCTAAAAAATCTCGCTCGACCGTACGGATAATTTTTTGTCCTTCAAATTGAAGCGGACGTTTCGTCATCGCTTCATAAATTGGGGGTGACATCGCATCGAGTGTTTGAACGACGTACATCCAATACTGTTCATACTCTTCATTTGTCACGTCACCTGCTTCTGTCTCGATGGACAGTAACGGCTGTGCAATGGAATGGAACGTTTGATGCAAGCTATCTGTCATTAAACGGTATAGTTGAAATGGAAGAGGCTTTGGTAACTGAACGATAAAATGCCAACGTTTCGATTTTTTATGAACGATTAACTTGGATAATTCACCGCCTGCAAAATGCGTCATATGCACATCTTCCGTTAATCCGATTTGCTGTAGTAAAATGAGTAATTTCTCTTTTTCATTCATCGGTACGACTCCTTTCATGCGACGAAAAAAGGAAGCGAATGCGCTCCCTTTATTGTTTCGTAAAATATTGTTGCAACTTCTCTGTCAGCTCTTCTTTTTGCCATTCGTCTTGCTCTCCGTTAGCGCGATATTTCACTTCGATGATGCCTTCTGAAGCTTTTTTACCGACTGTAATTCGAATAGGTAAACCGATTAAATCTGCATCCGCAAATTTAACTCCTGCTCGTTCTTCGCGGTCATCATATAAAACATCGTAACGATACGATTGTAACAATGTGTACAGTTCTTCTCCGAGCTCACGTTGTTCATCATTTTTCATATTGACGACGACGAGATGAATTTGATAAGGCGCAAGTTTCGCTGGCCATTTCAAGCCGTGTTCGTCGTTGTACTGCTCGGCAATTGCTGCAAGTAGTCGAGATACTCCGAGACCGTAACATCCCATTTGGAACGGTTGAGCACGTCCGTCACGATCCAGTGCTGTCGCTTTCATCTTCTCACTATATTGCGTTCCTAGTTTGAAAATGTGACCAATTTCAATTCCTTTTGTAAATTGAATCGTTCCTTCACCGTCTGGAGATGGGTCTCCTTCTTGAATATTGCGAATGTCCGCATAACGATCTATCGCAAAATCATGTTCAGGATTGACATTGATGTAATGATAGCCATCTTCATTCGCACCACATACACCGTTGCGCACTGTACGAACAGACCAGTCTGCAATTACTTTCATACCGACTGGAAGCTTCACTGGTCCAATGGATCCGACGTGACAGTTCAGTTGTTCATAAATTAACGCATCATCTGCTAATTCAACTTGATCAGCTTGTAGCACGCGCTTTAATTTAATTTCATTCACTTCATAGTCGCCACGACAAAGGACCGTCGTCAGTTGACCGTCGACGACAAACAACAATGTTTTAATTGTCTGTTCAATCGGTACTTCAAGTGAAGTAACGATTTCTTCAATCGTACGTTCATTCGGTGTGGCGATACGCTCCATCGGCAAAATGTCTTCTTGTTCTTCACAATCGACTGTTACCGGCGATACTTCTGCCATTTCGCGATTCGCCGCATAGTCGGACGTATCACTATAAGCAATCGTATCTTCTCCAACATCCGAAAGAACCATAAATTCATGCGTATCCGTTCCGCCAATCGAGCCACCATCCGCCTCGACAATTTTAAATCGTAAGCCGAGACGCGTACAAATTTTTGAATATGCTTCTTTCATTTGCTCGTACGTTTCATCCAAACTTTCGTCGTCTAAATGAAAAGAGTAAGCATCTTTCATAATAAATTCTCGTCCGCGCAATAAACCAAAACGCGGGCGACGTTCATCTCGAAACTTCGTTTGAATTTGATAAAGTGTTAACGGTAATTTTTTGTATGAGTTCAGTTCGTCGCGCACAAGCGCTGTGATTACTTCTTCATGTGTCGGTCCTAATGCGAAGTTTCGCTCGTGGCGATCTTGCAAACGGAAAAGCTCTAGTCCGTATTCGTCCCAGCGACCTGTTTCTTGCCACAATTCAGCTGGCTGTAGTGCTGGAAGTAACACTTCAATCGCTCCCACACGTTCTAACTCTTCACGAATGACTTGTTCTACTTTTCGCAATACGCGATGGGCGAGCGGCAAATAAGAATATACTCCAGATGCTGTTTGGCGAATATAACCTGCGCGTAACAACAATTGATGCGATGCAATTTCAGCATCAGCTGGGGTTTCGCGCATCGTTGGAATTAAAGTGCTTGTCTGTCTCATCGTCATCTCCACCTCATTCTATGATTAAACGTTAAAGAAAAATCGTTGAATATCGTTCCACGTTACGACGACCATTAATACGAGTAAAAGGACGATTCCGATAAAGTGAACCATACCTTCTTTCTGTTTATCTACTGGTCTTCCACGCACCGCTTCAATAGCGAAGAATAATAGACGTCCCCCGTCCAATGCTGGAAGTGGAAGCAAGTTCATAATTCCTAAGTTGATGCTAAGTACAGCTCCCCAACTGAGCAAATTAATAAATCCACGTTCCGCAATATCCCCTGTCGCTTTATAAATACCGACTGGGCCTGATAAAGCTTCCATATTCAACTTACCGGTGACGAGTTGGCCGAGAAGATCTGAAATTTTTCCGAACCAATAAACGAGTTGTTCTCCACCATAAACGATCGACTTCATGACACCATGTTCTACCGGACTGCTGTAATATACACCGATTCGTCCGAACTGTTGTCCTTGTTCTTCCAACATCGTCGGTGTTACAAATGCTGTCACCGGCTTTTGCTCACGAAGAAGTTCAATCTCCAACTCTTTATTCGGGTTGTCATAAATTTTTTCAAAAAACTGTGTCCACTTTTTCACTTCTTTGCCATCGACTGCTGTAATATAGTCGCCTGCCATAATCCCTGCTTCTTCAGCTGGAGAACCTGCTTCTACATCGGCAATAATCGGTTCCTCTGTCGGAACTCCTCGCAACAAAGCTAAAATAATGAATAAGAAAAATGCTAAAATGAAGTTGAACAATGGACCTGCAAAAATCGCCATCGTTCGCGCACCTAATGATTTTGATTCGAATTGACGGTCAAATGGTGCGATTGTCAACTCTTCTCCGTCTTCTACTACCGTAGCTGTACGACTCACTTCATAGCGATGTAACTCACCTTCTTCGTCGTATCCTTCAATATATAATTCACGGTCTAAATCTGCCTTCTCGGTCTCTAAAAAGAGAACGTTCGGGTCATCGACACTTTGATTCATATATAGTTTTATAATTTGTTCTTCTTCGTTCAACACGACTCCGATGCGGTAACCTGGTTTTAATTCTACCGTATCGAAATCTTGCCCTGCCATACGAACGTAACCTCCGAGTGGGAGTAGACGAATCGTATAAAGCGTCTCACCTTTTCGCATACCGAATATTTTCGGCCCGAACCCGATCGCAAATTCGCGCACCATAATGCCTGCACGTTTTGCAAAAATAAAATGTCCGAGCTCGTGGAAAAAGACGAGTGAACCGAAGACGAGTATAAATGCAAATATCGTTTGCATAATTAACCACCTTTACTAGCACATGCTCGTTTTCTATTTCTCTATTGTAGCTGTAATTTCGCGTCTTGTCATCGCATCAACTTCGAGTATCGTTTGTAAATCCGGATCTTCGATAACCTGATGTCGCTCCATCGAACGCTCGACCATTTCATCAATTTGTAAAAATGGAATGCGACCTTCCATAAATGCAGCAACTGCTACTTCATTCGCCGCATTCATCACCGTCGGCAACGAGCCTCCTGTGCGCCCCGCTTCATAAGCGAGTCCGAGCGCTTTAAAACGTTGTAAATTTAACACTTCAAAATTCATCTGACCGAGTTCAACGAGGTCGAGTGGCTTCGGCTCTTGCATCGGAATACGGTCTGGATACGTCATCGCATACTGAATTGGCACGCGCATATCCGGGCTACCGAGCTGTGCAATCATGCTCGTATCACAAAACTCAACGATCGAGTGGATAATACTTTCACGATGCATGACGCAGTCAATTTGATCGAATGGTAAATCGAATAAATGATGCGCTTCAATCACTTCAAGCCCTTTATTCATCATCGTCGCAGAGTCGATTGTCAATTTATTCCCCATCGCCCAGTTCGGATGCGCAAGCGCTTGTTCAACTGTAACATTCGCTAATTCATCGCGCGTTAAATGACGGAAGCTCCCGCCAGACGCTGTAATGATTAAACGACGAATCGTTTTCGGATTTTCTCCGTTCATCGCTTGGAAAAGTGCCGAGTGTTCACTATCGACAGGAATGATCGGTACGTCTAGCTCCTTCGCACGTTTCATGACGATATGCCCCGCTGCAACGAGCGTCTCTTTATTCGCAAGAGCAATCGGAATACGCGCTTCAATCGCAGCTAATGTCGGCTCAAGTCCAACGCTCCCGACAACTGCTGTAATGAGCAAGTCCGATTCATACGTCGCGACTTCTTTCAAGCCGGCTGCACCGCTCACGAATGACGTATTCGGATAGCGGATGCGTAATCGTTCGGCATCCGCTTCATCCATCACAGAAACGAGCTCCGGCTGAAAGCGTTCGACTGTCTGTTCAACGAGTGTAATGTTACGTCCTGCACTCATCGCCACGAGTTGAAAACGCTCTTCGTTATTTTGAATAATATTTAACGTCTGTGTGCCGATCGAACCTGTCACACCGAGAATACTAATTTTCTTCAACGTAAACTTCCTTTCGTTAACCGATTAAATGTAAAAAGTGTAATAAAGGTAAGACGAATAATAAACTATCGAAACGATCCATTACACCACCGTGTCCTGGCAATAACGTCCCTGAATCTTTCACATCATAATGACGCTTTAAGGCAGACTCCACTAAGTCACCAAGTTGCCCGAACATCGATGCCACAACCGTAACAATGAGTACTGTTACGAAAGACGGGTGAATCGTGAAGAACTGTTGATAAATGAGCACCATGACAACAGCACTCAACACGCCTCCCCAAAATCCTTCCACCGTTTTATTCGGTGAAATTTCAGGCCATAGCTTACGTTTCCCCACTTTACGTCCGATGAAATACGCACCTGAATCAGTCGTCCATACAATTAATAACGCATAAAAAATATACTCAACACCGAATGTGCGCGTTTCGATGAAGTAATGGAATCCAATTCCGACATATAAAAAACTTAAAATAATAAAACCGACGTGATCAAATGTTAGACGGTTTTTTGAAATGACCGTCACAATTAACAGTAAAAAAACGATGACGAAAATCATTTCAACAATGGATAACGTCGTCCACTGTTCTAATTGCGCAACGTATTGACTCGGCAATAAAAGGAGTGCTAATGCAATCCAACTTAATAGCCCTTCGATTGAAAAAATCGATAACTTACGCATGCGTAACATTTCAAATAGTCCAATTGACGCAATTGCATAAATCATGAGCGTCAAAGGGAGTCCTCCGATAAAAATAAACGGAATAAATATTCCGAACGCCACAATTGCTGTAATAATTCGCTGTTTCACGCTTTTTGCTCTCCTTCCACACTTCCGAAGCGACGATGGCGAGATTGATATTGCTCCACGGCATCTAAAAAATGATGCTCCGTAAAATCTGGCCATAATACATCTGTAAAAATAAATTCAGCGTACGCTAATTGCCAAAGCATAAAATTCGATAATCGTATTTCGCCACTCGTCCGAATGAGCAAATCAGGTTCATCTAAATGAGCAGTCATCAGTTGATCATTGATCGTTTCATCTGTAATGTCATCTGCTGATAACTGTCCAGTTTGAACGAGTTCGACAATTTGTTTCGTCGCTTGAACGATTTCGGCGCGACTGCCGTAGTTCATCGCAAAGTTTAAAATGAGTCCGTCATTTTGTTTCGTTTCTTCCATCGCATTATGAATCGCATCTAACGTATGTTGTGGCAAGTGCGACGGGTCTCCGATCATTTCAACTTTCACATTTTGTTCAATGAGTTCAGGTAAAAATGTATGTAAAAACTCACTCGGCAATTTCATTAAAAAGTCGACTTCTTTTTTCGGTCGTTTCCAGTTCTCTGTCGAAAAAGCATACATCGTCAACGCACCAATTCCAAGATTGCTTGCGATTCGTGTAATTTTTTTCACTGTATTCATTCCTTCATGGTGACCCGCCATGCGTGGTAAAGCACGACGACGTGCCCAACGACCGTTACCGTCCATAATGACGGCAATATGTTTCGGTAATGGTTTTTGTTGTAATTGTTGAACTCGTTCTACGAGCGAGTCTTGGCTTTTTTGTTTTCCTAACAATCGATTAATCATTGTATTCCCCCACCCATCGTTTTAGAGCAAGTCCATCATTATCGTACCAAATTTGAGCACAACTTTCTATGTGCAACTGCAATTGATGACTCGTTTATGTACAAAAAAAGACGCCCTTCTGTTGAGGACGTCTTTTTCGATAGAAAGTTCACTTTCGAAAATCCACCAATGCGTTATATGGAAATTAAATTTCCATAATTTCGTCTTCTTTTTCTTTCGCTAAAGCATCGATTTTTGAGATGTATGAATCCGTCACTTGTTGAACATCTTCTGTTCCACGACGCAATTCATCTTCTGTAATTTCGCCTTCTTTTTCGAGCTTTTTCAAATCATCGTTCGCATCACGACGGATGTTACGGATTGCGACTTTTGAGTCTTCCGCTTCTTTCCCAACTTCTTTTGCAAGTTCTTTACGACGCTCCTCTGTGAGCGCAGGAACTGCTAAACGGATTAAGTTTCCGTCGTTTGAAGGTGTGATGCCGATATCTGATGCAAGAATTGCTTTTTCGATATCTGCGAGCACTGTTTTGTCGTACGGTTGAATGACGAGTAAACGTGGCTCTGGAACTGAAATGTTCGCCATTTGGTTTAACGGTGTTGGCGCTCCGTAATATTCAACCGTAATGCGATCTAACATCGTTGCGTTCGCACGGCCTGCACGAATACCTGCTAATTGACGTGTAAAAGCTTGGATTGACTTTTCCATCTTTTCTTTCGTTTCATTCATCAATGCATTAATCATCTTAATTCCTCCCAATCACTGTTCCGATTTCTTCTCCAAGTACTGCTTTCTTAATGTTACCTTCTTCCATAATAGAGAATACTACGAGTGGAATATCATTGTCCATACATAAAGTAGAAGCCGTTGAATCCATCACTTCTAATCCTTGGCTAATGACGTCTAAATACGATAACTCATCATATTTTACAGCTGTTGAGTCTTTCATTGGATCTGCTGAGTAAACACCGTCTACATTGTTTTTCGCCATTAAAATAACGTCTGCTTCAATTTCGGCTGCACGTAATGCTGCTGTCGTATCTGTTGAGAAGTATGGGTTCCCTGTTCCCCCCGCAAAGATAACGACACGTTTCTTTTCCAAGTTACGAATCGCTTTACGACGGATGTATGGTTCCGCTACTTGACGCATATCGATACTCGTCGCGACACGTGTTTCCACGTCCCATTTTTCGAGTGCGTCTTGAAGGGCCATCGAGTTCATCACTGTTGCAAGCATTCCCATGTAGTCTGCAGTCGTACGGTCCATGCCCATTTCGCTTCCGATTTTTCCACGCCAAATGTTACCACCACCGACGACAACGGCTACTTCTACGCCAAGCTCTACAACATCTTTCACTTGTTTTGCGACGTTTTTAATTACTTCTGGTGAAAGGCCAAAACCTTTATCACCTGCTAATGCTTCTCCACTCAATTTTAATACAATACGTTTATATTTAGGCGCGCTCATGTATGTATCCTCCATCTAGTACGTAATTTTGTTGAAAAATAGGGAACACGCATTGTGTCCCCTATACTGTCCTTTTATTAGTTACCTTTTACTTGACCCATTACTTCGTCCGCGAAGTTTTCTTCACGTTTTTCTAAACCTTCTCCAACTTCGTAACGAACGAATTTCACTAATTTACCACCTGTTGCTTCAACGAATTTACCAACTTTTTGGTCTCCGTCTTTGACGAATGGTTGCTCAAGTACACAGATTTCTTCGAAGAATTTACCGAGGCGACCTTCTACCATTTTTGCAACGATATTTTCTGGTTTACCTTCGTTAAGTGCTTGTTCTGTTAATACTTTACGCTCGTGCTCTACTTCTTCAGTAGACACTTCGTCGCGTGAAATGTATTTCGGGTTCATAGCAGCGATATGCATTGCAACGTCTTTCGCTGCTGTTTCGTCTGTTGAACCTTCGAGTAATGTTAATACTGAAATGCGTCCACCCATGTGCAAGTATGGTCCGAATGCGTCAGCATCTGTTTTTGTCATAATTTCGAAACGGCGAAGTGTAATTTTCTCACC
>JASLHQ010000045.1 GCA_030152265.1 Savagea sp. | reverse complement strand
CGTCTATAATAGAAGGGAAAGGAGTTGGACCGGATGAAACATTGGTTGAGACAACTATTAATTGGAACCGTTGCCATTTTTACATTAGGCGTCATTTCACCCAGTCATGAAATTTGGGCGAACGTCGATGAAAAGTCAGAGCCGTTTAGCGACTCCGCAGCGGAAGTAAGTGGAGAAAACTATCAAGTCGAATGGCAAAGTGAGCATGAAGCACCGAGCATTGACGATTTATATGCACAAGCGAAAACCGTCGCCTATACGAAATTTGGCTCAAAAATCGGGCCGAAAATTCAAAATGAATTTGATGATGTCATCTTCCCTGAAATTGAAAAAGTGATCGCTCAAGTGTATGAAGGCAATCGCACACTTGCGGTAACTGAAAATCCGAGCGGGAACTATTCTGAAAAAATGTTCAATGTATACGATGCGCAGTCAGGAGACGAACTACTATACTTCCACGTGCGCACTGAAAAACGTCCACAAGAAGGGTATTACTACAATTTCCACTATCACGTACAAGAGGATGACTTTGATGAGCATCATACGATCGGTGACATTTACTGGAGTAAAAACACCCCACCTAAATGGTTATCATAAGACGAAAGTGTAAGCTATTTTCTATCAATCGATGGAAAATAGCTTTTTTCATTCGCATCCATTTCGAACTTAAGTTATAGTGATATAATGTAAAAGAAACCTTTTTAACAAAGGCTGTAGAGAGCGCATCCGGCCATAGTTTGTTATAATAGTTTTTATGGATTTGAAGGAGGTTTCACAACATGCAGCAATATTTACAACTTTTACATAAAGTGATGGACGAAGGAGTCGAAAAAGGAGATCGTACAGGTACAGGAACGAAAAGTATTTTCGGGTACCAAATGCGCTTCGATTTGCAGGAGGGATTTCCTTTACTGACGACGAAACGTACCGCTTTTCGCCTCATCGTATCGGAATTGCTTTGGTTTTTAAAAGGTGATACGAACGTGCGCACACTCATTGAAGAAAACAACCGCATTTGGGATGAGTGGGCGTTTAAACAGTGGGTCGATAGCTCAGAATACGACGGTCCGGACATGACAGATTTCGGTCGCCGCGCTTTGAAAGACGATGATTTTCGCACGCAATATGAAGAACAATTAGAGCTGTTTCGTGCGCGCGTGCTAGAAGATGATGCATTCGCTGAAAAATATGGAGATCTCGGGCCGGTATACGGCAAACAGTGGCGTTCTTGGGTCGGACCGAACGGCGAGTCGATCGACCAAATTGCGAATGTTATCGAAAGTTTAAAACAGAACCCTGATTCACGCAGACATATTGTGACCGCGTGGAATCCAGCGGAAGTGGACGATATGGCATTGCCTCCGTGTCACAACATGTTCCAGTTTTACGTGGCGGACGGCAAATTGTCGTGTCAACTGTATCAGCGCAGCGCGGACATTTTTTTAGGTGTGCCGTTTAATATCGCATCGTATGCGCTTCTCATGATGCTCATTGCACGCGAAACGGGTTATGAACTCGGAGAATTCGTGCATACGTTAGGGGATGCGCACATTTATTCGAACCATTACGACCAAGTGCGTGAACAATTAGCGCGTGAACCGAGAGTATTGCCAACGGTGCGCATCGCACAGAAAGAGTCTATTTTTGATTTACAAACAGCGGACTTTGAATTGCTTGGCTATGACCCACATCCAAGTATTAAAGCACCGATCGCAGTATAGGAGGAGTCAATTATGATCGCATTAGTCGTCGCACATGCTCACGATTACGTCATTGGAAAAAACAATGCGATGCCGTGGCATTTGCCGAATGATTTACAGCATTTCAAACGCGTGACGCTCGGGCATCCGATCGTCATGGGGCGCAAAACGTTCGAATCGATTGGACGTGCGCTTCCAGGACGCTTAAATATCGTCATTAGCCGCAACGCATCTTACGAAGTGCCAGAAGGAGTCGTACTCGTCGATTCGCTCGAAGCAGGTATTGCACGAGCACAACGCGAAAGTGACACGGTTATGATTATCGGTGGCGCTCAAATTTATAAAGAGGCGTTGCCTTTAGCGGACCGCTTATACGTGACGAAAATTGACGCATCTTTTGAAGGAGATGCGCATTTCCCTGCTTACGATGAAGCGGATTACGACGTCATCGAACAGTCGGAAACGTTTCAAAATGATGAAGGTGTGGAATATACATTTTATACGTACGAAAGGAAGAAATCGCAGTGATTCGATCGATGCGAACGTATGGCTACCTTTTCGGGTATTTGCCATTTTCGTTAAAAAAATTAAAACAAGTACAAGCATTGCCTGAATCGACGTCGATTCAAGAGAAAGATGCTTTCGTCGATGAAGAGCCGATCCATTGGGCGAGCGGTATTTTAAAACGCACGAAAAGTACATTTCAAGTAGAAGGAATCGAGAACTTAATCGATGGCCCGGCATTGCTCATTAGCAATCATGAAGGAAACTTTGACATTCCGACATTGATTGCGAACATTCCGAAGCCGTTCGGATTTATTTCGAAAGCAGAAGTGAAAAAACTTCCTGTCATTCGAGATTGGATGGAAGAAATGAATTGTATTTTTCTCGACCGAACGGACCGTCGCAGTGCGATGCAAGTGTTGAAAGACGCTGCGACAAAATTGCAAGAAGGGCATTCCATTATCATTTTCCCAGAAGGGACGCGCAGCAAAGGAGCGGGCGTGCAAGAGTTCAAATCAGGCTTTGCGAAAGTTGCGCAAGATGCGAATGTGCCGATCATTCCGATCGCACTTTCCGGCACGAGTGATATTATGGAAAAAAATAAAAACTGGATTAAACCAGCGCATGTGCGAATTTCGATTTTGCCACACATTGAAGCGGAAGAAGTGATGGCGATGAGTCGTAAACAATTGACGGAACATGCGGAGCGGATCATTAAAGAAGAAGTACAACGATTACAACAGCAAAAATGAGGACGTGAAAAGTGAAAATGATTCATATCGTAACTGACTCAACAGCGGAGTTAACAGAAGCAGAACAAAAGGAGTACGGCATCCATGTCGTACCGTTAAATATTTTCATCGATGGCAAGTCGTATGTCGACCGCGTCGACTTACAACCAGATGAATTTTTAGATTTAATGCGAACGTCGGAAGAATTGCCGAAAAGCTCGCAACCAGCAGTCGGTGTTTTAAAAGAGCTTTATGACGAGCTCGGAAAAGATGGCGACTCGGTCATTTCTATTCATATGACGGGTGGAATGAGCGGCACGGTAAAAGCGGCGGCACAAGCAGCGAGCATGACGGATACAGATGTGACCGTCATTGATTCTGAATACATTTCATTCGCCCTCGGCTTCCAAGCGAAAGAAGCAGCACTCGCTGCGAAAGCAGGAAAGACCGTGGAAGAAGTCGTCGCAAAAGT
>JASLHQ010000156.1 GCA_030152265.1 Savagea sp. | reverse complement strand
AAGAAGAAACGATGAAAACAGCGATTCAGATGTATCAAGAAACAGAGGCTGATGCATTGAAAGTCGAAGGTGCAGGAGAAGTAGTCGATTCGATTAAACGGCTTACAACGGCAGGTATTCCGATTGTCGCACATCTCGGCTTATTACCTCAATCTGCAGCGGTACAAGGCGGATATCGTGTCCAAGGGAAGACAGCGAGTCAAGCGCGTCAACTTATTGAAGATGCTCAAGCGGTTGAACGTGCAGGGGCTTGCATGCTCGTTTTAGAGCTCATCCCGCATCAGCTAGCGAAAGAAGTGAGTGAAGCTGTATCGATTCCGGTCATCGGTATCGGAGCAGGGAAAGATACGGACGGCCAAGTGCTCGTTATTCACGATATCGTTCAGTTCGGACTCCATCGTTTACCGAAATTTGTGAAAGTGTACGGAGATGTCGGCACGCAAGTTGAGCAAGCGATGAAGCAATATGTCGCAGACGTGCGTCAACAAACATTTCCAACAGAAGCACATCATTTTACAATGGAAGAGGACGAACTACAACAACTATACGGGGGTGTTTTGTCATGACGGTCGTCATTCATACAATTCAAGGAGTGCGTCGCGTAATGAATCAAATGCGAGACGCAGGGAAAACGATCGGTTACGTCCCGACGATGGGATATTTGCATGAAGGACATTTAGCGCTCGTCGATCAAGCGAAACGAGAAGCGGATGTCGTCATCATGAGCATTTTCGTAAATCCCGCACAGTTTGGTCCGAATGAAGATTTTGATGAGTACCCGAGAGATTTAGACCGAGATGTCGCTTTAGCGAAAGAACATAAAGTCGATTATATTTTTGCGCCGACTGTTGAAGAAATGTATCCGACAGAACAGACGATTCAAATTATTCCAGGTGCGATTGCGCAACAAATGTGCGGAGCGTCTCGTCCGACCCATTTCGACGGTGTATTGAAAGTCATTTTAAAATTGTTTAATATTGTCCAGCCGGACTATGCATATTTCGGGTTGAAAGATGCTCAGCAAGTCGCGATTATTGAAACGTTCGTGAATGATTTCAATATCGATGTAGAGATTCGTCGAGTGCCGATCGTGCGTGAAGAAGATGGTCTTGCGAAAAGTTCACGCAATGTCAATTTGACAGAAGAAGAACGAAAAAAAGCGCCCAAAATTTATGAAGTGTTGCGGGAAGGGCGCGCACGTTTAGCTCGCGGTACACGTTTGGAAGAAGTGCAAAATTATATCGAAGAAGCACTTGCGAAAGAGACGGGGGGTACCGTTGATTACGTCAGCATTTTACACTATCCAAGCTTAACAGAACCTAAATTAGACGAAGAGATGATTATCGCATGTGCGGTACAGTTTTCAAAAACCCGTTTAATTGACAATGTCATCGTAGGAGGGAATCAATAATGTACCGCAATATGCTTAATAGTAAAATTCACCGTGCGACGGTGACAGAGGCGAATTTAAATTATGTCGGGAGTATTACGATTGACCGTGACTTATTAGATGCTGCGAACATGTTGCCGAATGAACGTGTTCAAATCGTGAACAATAACAATGGAGAACGCTTTGAAACGTACATTATTGAAGGAGAACGTGGCAGTGGCGTGATCTGTGTGAATGGGGCAGCGGCACGTCTCGTGCAACCAGGAGATATCGTCATCATTATGAGCTATATGATGATGGAAGATGAAGTAGCTCGTAATTATGAGCCCGTCGTTTGTCTCGTCGATGAGAACAATCGCATCATCCAAAATATCGAAGAACGTGCTCATGCGACTGTAGAAGACTATTAATATCAAAGTAGACAGTATACGTGCTGTCTACTTTTTTATTGAAATTGATGAGTGAAGTAATAATTTTCCCGTACCTATGAAAATATGATACAATTTGCATGGAGTTCGACTGTTTAGAAAGTCGAAAAGAAGAAGTGAACTCATATTCGTTCACAGATCCGGAGTTAGTGACTGAAAAGGACGTTGATCATTATGACGAAGCCAATTTACGCCGTAGTAGACTTAGAGACGACTGGGCACTCGGCGAAGCGTGGCGATCGAATTATACAAATCGCGATTGTACGTGTACAAGATGGCAAAATACTAGATACGTACAATCAATTTGTCAATCCCGAGCAACCGATTCCCGCTTTTATCGCTCAATTGACAAACATTCAAAATGAACTTGTAGCAGCATATGAGCCGTTTGAACATTATGCGAAAGACGTCTATGAGCGATTACGAGGAACGGTATTCGTTGCACACAATGCGTCCTTTGATCTTTCATTTTTACAACAAGAATTTGAACGATGCGGCTTAGAACGTTGGCGTGGCGAAGTGCTCGATACGGTAGAATTGGCGAAAATTATGTATCCAAGTGCATCGAGTTATCGTTTATTAGAACTGACAGAGGAACTTGGCATTTCGTTAGGTAATGCGCACCGAGCGGATGATGATGCAACAGCAACTGCTCAATTGTTAGTAAAAATATTGAAGAAAATGAGTACGTTACCGAAGCAAACGTTACAATATTTACATAAACATTCATTTATTTTAAAATCGAATGTTTCTACTTTACTTTATGAATGTTTAAAAGAAGATCGTCCCAAATCGTCGGTTTTTCTATATAAAGGATTAGCCTTGAAAAGGCCGAAACAAGATTTACGAGTGACAGAGACAAAATCGTTTCCATTGGATGAGGCTGATCAATATGCTTTACTGCAAAAAATTAATTCTTCTTACGAGCGGCGCCCTGTTCAATTAAACTATATGACGTCTGTTCATAACGCTCTACAACAAAGGCAAGAAGTTGCGATGGAAATCCCGAACGGTGTAGGTAAAACGTTAGGTTATTTAATCCCGAGCGTGTTTTATGCTGAAGAGATGAAACGACCTGTCGTCATTAGTACGTACACGAATGAACTCGTCGATGCACTCGTTGAAAAAGAAATTAAAAAGCTCGATCGATTGTTTAAAGTACCGGTTCGTGTCGCTGTTTTAAAAGGGCGAGAACAGTACATTTCATTGTCGAAGTTTTTACAAGTGTTGACGGTGACGAATCATTCGTATGACGAGACATTAACGATTTTACAACTCGTTGTTTGGCTGACAGAGACAGAGACGGGAGATTTATCGGAAGTGAACGTTTCAGGTGGCGGTCAATTGTTGTTAGACCGCATACGTAAACGGACGTATGAATTGTCAGCAGAAGAAAAATTGTATGATTTTCATCATCGAGCGGTTGAAAAAGCACAAGACGCTCAATTAGTCGTGACGAATCATTCATTACTTCTAGCGAATCACTCCTATTCTTTCATTCATGAAGCGTGTGGACTCATCATCGATGAAGCACATCAAATGTCGAATATTGCGATGAGGAACGTAGAAACGGTATTTCGCTATACACGGTGGAAATATGTCATCGGTCAGTTAATGAGCGAGGGAGAATACGATTTGCTCACGCGATTAACGACATTATTTAAACGCAAACAGCAACCGTATAAGTCTAAAAAACGTCAATTAATAAGAGCGTATGAACAATTAGTCGATCAATTCGATTTATTTATACGGACACTCATTCAACAAGTGAAATCGAATAACGGTGCGACGACGAAACATACGATTCATTTAAATATGGATACGATGGACCGTTCAGCATTACAATCTTTGCATCAAGCGATGTTTGTTTTTTTACGCGCCGCTCAGCAATTAATTGAACCGTTAGAACATTTATACTTAGTGGAAAAAGAGCGAGCGTTCGTCCAAGAATGGCAAGATTGGGTGACGCAATACGAACAAAAGATGGATGATTGGATTGAATTGTTTACAGTCGTCCCTCAATCGACGGAAGAAACATTTATCGAATATGACGAGAGAAGCATTCCCGGTAGTGTCGTATTCGTGAAAAAGCCGATTACGAGTGCTCCACTTTTACGCTCGTTCGTTCATTCATTGAAAAGTGAATCGTTCGGTATCATTTGGACATCTGGTACATTGCGTGTACCTTCTTACGAATCGTTTATTCCGAAACAACTCGGTTTGCCTGAAGATGTTCCGATTGAAACATTTCCTGCACCTACTTCATTCTATGACCATGCGTCGATTTGGCTCGTTGAAGATATGCCACAAATTGATGAAGTCGTAGAAGAAGAATATATCGAACTCGTCGCAGATTCGATTGTACAGACGACGTATGCGACAGGAGGAAATGTTTTCGTACTGTTTACGAGTCAACAAATGTTGCAGAAAACCGCTCGTCTTATCCAAGAGAGTGAATTGTTAGAAGAACATCCGATTTTTGCACAAGGTGTTACCTCCGGAAGCGACGCGAAATTGTTAAAGTTGTTCCACCAAACAGAAGGTTCACTACTATTTGGTACGAATCAATTTTGGGAAGGATTGGATGTGCGGGATGAATCCGTACGTGCAGTTATTGTCGTCCGTTTACCGTTTTCATCACCGAAAGACCCGCTCTACCGATTACGTAGTGAACAGTTAGCGGCTGAAAATGGGGGGCATCCTTTTTACGATTACGGATTGCCAGAAGCGCTCGTACGATTTAGACAAGGCTTTACTCGTCTCATGCGTCGGACAGAAGGGCGAACGAGCTTTATTTTATTAGATAAAAGGTTGGAAACGAAACAATATGGCCATTACTTTATCGATAGTTTGCCAAAATTACCGATTCGGAAAGTGAAAGTAGATTCAATTGTGGGACAATTAGCAGATTGGCACGGAGGTGCGAATGATTGATGGAAAAAATAAAAAATCCAATGTGGCAGTGGGTGCGATTTATCGTCGTATTTCTTACGATTGTCGCCATCTCACTAACTGCTCTCATTTTATTTCAAGCGACTCGCCCTTTTGCCGATGTTGAACAAAAGGCGACATCTGTCGCTTTAAAAGAAGAATATTTATCATCTGTTGAACGAATGGAGACATACAATGGAAATGATATTCAGTACGTTCTATACGGGAAAGAAAAAGATGAAAAAAAAGCTGTCATTTTAGATGAATCCCTTGTAAAATTAAAAACAATTCAAATGTCTAAAGGAATTTCACGTCAACAAGCAATCGATACAGTCCAAAAAGAATTTTCAGTGAAGAAAGTCATTCATGCAAAACTCGGTTATGAAGAAGAACAAGTCTTTTGGGAGGTTGTTTTTGAAGGCGAAAATGATACGCTAAACTATGTCTATTTATTGTTTGAAGACGGTAAATGGTGGAAAAGAATATTAAACTTATAATTTTGAAGGAGTGTACGATAGGTCATGAGTAGAACATTGTCAAAACGAATTGAGACGTTATCCCCCTCGACAACTTTGGCCATTACAGCGAAAGCAAAAGCGATGAAAGCAGAAGGCATCGATGTAATCGGACTCGGAGCTGGAGAACCAGATTACAATACACCAGAAGCAATCATTGAAGCAGCTTACCGCTCGATGCAAGAAGGTAAAACGAAGTATACGCCAGCAGGTGGTTTACCAGAGTTGAAAGATGCCATCATCGCTAAGCTTGAACGCGATCAAAAGCTGACGTACACACGTTCAGAAATTATGGTAGGTGTCGGAGCGAAACATGCGCTCTACACATTATTCCAAGTGTTATTAAATAAAGGCGATGAAGTTATTATTCCAGCGCCATTTTGGGTGAGTTATACGGAGCAAATTAAACTCGCAGAAGGGACACCTGTCATCGTACAAACGACAGCAGAAGCGGAGTTTAAAGTGACTGTTGAGCAGTTAGAAGAAGCGGTAACAGAACGTACGAAAGCGCTCATCATCAACTCTCCAAGCAACCCGACCGGTATGATTTATTCAAAAGAAGAACTTGCTGAAATTGCAAAATTTGCGAAACGTCATGATCTTTGGATCGTATCGGATGAAATTTATGAAAAATTAATTTATGCAGGTAATGAACATGTTTCTATTGCACAGTTGAGCGACGATGCAAAAGAACGTACATTGATTATTAACGGCGTATCGAAGTCTCACTCGATGACAGGATGGCGTATCGGGTTCGTTGCAGGAGATGCTTCAGTAATCGGTCCGATGACGGATTTAGCGAGCCATTCGACATCAAATCCGACAACGACATCACAATATGCAGCGATCGCAGCATACAATGGTTCACAAGACATCGTAGAAGAAATGCGCCAAGACTTTGAATCACGTTTAAACCGTGTGTACCCACAGGCAAATGCAATCCGTGGATTCCATATCGTTAAACCAAAAGGAGCATTTTATTTGTTAGCGGACGTTTCTGAAGCGATGCGTCATACAGGTTTTACATCTGTTGATGAGTTTAGTGCAGCTTTATTAGAAGAAGCGAAAGTCGCAGTCATTCCAGGTTCTGCATTCGGTTCGGAAACGACGATTCGTTTGTCGTACGCGACGAACGTTGAGGCGATTGAAGAAGCAATTCGTCGGATCTCAAACTACGTAGATCAAAAGTGGACAGACGCAGTATAGTATTTGAAACTTAATGATTAGTCTAATCCGTGCATAGTATAATTGAACAGATCGAACGTCTTCTTGCTTTTAGTAAAGACAGACGTTCGTTTTTTAGCTTGAGTGGAAGGAGAATATACGATGAAACAAGAAACATTACGTTTATGGATTGAACAAGGAAATGTCGTCATTTCTCAACTGTTTTTCAAACATTACGCGAAGTTACACATTACAGATCAAGAGGCGATGTTACTCCTTCACATTCAATCGTTTCAAGAAGAGGGGATTACATTTCCAACTCACTTTGAATTAGCAGAGCGACTTGGGATTACGATGCAAGATGTTAGCGCACTCGTTCAGTCTTTAATGAAGCGCAATTTAGTGTCGATTGAATCAAAGACAGATGCGAAAGGTGTTTTTCATGAAATGTATTCATTGATTCCGTTATGGGAAAAAATTATGTACGTAACGGAGCATGAAGTGAGTGAGGAAGGAGAACAAACAATTGCTGAACGAGAAGGGATGCTTTATCAAATGTTTGAACAAGAATTTGGCCGACTTCTTTCGCCGTTAGAAAGTGAAATGATTGGGGCTTGGTTAGATGAGGATGAACATTCTGTTGAAGTTATTGAAGCAGCTTTGCGTGAAGCGGTTCTTGCTCAAAAGCTCAGTTTAAAGTATATTAATGCGATTTTAAACGAGTGGAAACGAAAAAATGTGAAAACATTAAAAGATGTAGAGAAAGCAGCCTATTCTTACGCAGCTCCAACTGCTCAAACAAAACTAACCCCATCTTCAAATGTTCCATTGTATAATTGGTTAGAAGATTAAGAGGAGGAGAAGTTCGTGTTACGTAAAACAGAATGGCAACATTGTTTACAAGTGTTTGAAGAGATGTTTCCAGATGCTCATTGCGAGCTCGTACATCAAAATCCGTTTGAGTTATTAATTGCGACGTTATTGTCTGCACAAGCGACAGACGTACATGTTAATAAAGTGACCGCAGAACTATTTCAAAAGTATCGCACTCCAGAAGATTACGTTCGGGTACCGCTTGAAGAGTTAGAAAATGATATTCGTTCAATCGGCCTTTATCACAATAAAGCGAAAAATATTCGGGCATTATGCGAAATGCTCATTACGGAATATAACGGCATTTTGCCAGAAGATCGCGATGAATTAACGAAGTTTCCTGGAGTAGGGCGCAAAACGGCGAACGTCGTCGTATCGAACGCTTTCGGTATCCCAGCACTCGCTGTCGATACACACGTCGAACGCGTTTCGAAACGGCTCGGCATGTGTCGTTGGAAAGATAATGTCACACAAGTGGAGGAGAAATTGATGCGCTGGACTCCGAGAGAAGAATGGACAAATACGCATCATCGCATAATTTTCTTCGGACGTTATCATTGCAAAGCGCAAAATCCAAACTGTCCAGAATGTCCGCTTCTCGACTTATGTCGGGAAGGGAAGAAAAGGATGAGAGCGAAATGAAAGAATTAGAAGCGACCGTCTTAAAGCGCCTACAACAGTGGGATGATGTGAAAGAAGAAATCAAGCAGAAGTATGCGGATCGCGATGCTTCTGTACATACTTTACTCCATGAGCAAATTGAAAATTACGAAACGCTCGTTGCGCTAGGTGGAACGTTTTGGAATGAAGCGCGTGAAGAAGAGTGGTATGTGTTCGGTCCGTTAAATGAAGCGGAGCGGATTAAATTTGTGAAAGACAAGTATAAAAGTCATTATGCATATGTTCAATTGAATGCATTGTTTGACGAATTACGAAAGAAAGCGGCGATGTATTTCGCGAAACAAGCGCGTTTGCAACGACAAATTCATCGAAAATAAAAAGGTTAGCATCGGATGAAACGATGCTAACCTTTTTGTTATTCTTCTTCTGATGCGGGTACTTCAGGTGTTTGTTCCACAGGAGGCTGTGGTTTTTCAGGTTGACTTGGTTCTGGTTTTGATTGTTCAGGAGGTGTCGTCTGTTGGCCTCCTGGATTGTTCGGATTTGACGGTTTGTCATTCGGTGTTGAGTTATTGTTTTGTCCTTGATTATCATTCGGCGTTTCAGGTTTATTCGGGTCTGTCGGGCGTTCTTCCTCTTCTGGTACTTCAGGTATTTCAGGTTCTTCGACAGAAGGTTCTTCAATCATTTCGCCTTCTAGTATGAGCGAGGTCGTCGCTGGGCTACTCGTCTCATTTCCGCGTTTTGCAACGACAGAGAAATGATACTCGTGCCCGAGTGAAACATCTCGTAAAATAGCTTGTCGATCTGTCGTTGTAGCAAGAACGATCGGGTTTCCTGAATCGATTGTATAGGAAACTTCAAAAGTAACTTCTTCGTCATTTTCATCTTCCTCATGAAGAGCAAAGTCCCAATTTAATGTGATGTCATACGAGTCATCATCTAATGAAGCCGTTAAGTTGCTAGGGCTTGCAAGGTCGATTTCTTTACTTTCATCTTCTACAACAGGTACTGAACCGTTCACGAATAATTCACGTGAACGAAGATTTGCAGGTGTAGAAGATGAAGCGAGTACGATTGGATTTGATCCGTAAACAATTTCTGCTTCTATGACAGTGGATGGTTTTTTCATCTTCGGTGTATTGTGTGAGATGGAACTCATCACATTACGGAATAAGTTTTGCGGTACTTGTCGTCCGCGATCATATGTTTTAATTGGATCGGTATAATTTTTATAGCCTCCCCAAATCGCGATTGTATAATCGGAAGAATAACCAGCAAACCATGTGTCTGGAACGTAGTGGCTTTCCATATTATGCTTTTTCAAAATGTCAGCAGGATAGTTTGTCGTACCTGTTTTTCCTGCGACATCGACTCCTGATACGTTCGCTAATGTTCCTGTACCACGTGTTAAAACATCACGTAATACGTCAGTAATCATGTAAGCCGTTGAGCTTTGCATCACTTGTTCATGGTTCGGTGTTAATACACGTTCTGTTCCATCACGGAAGACGATTCGTTTGATGGCATGTGGCTCTGTATAAATTCCACCATTTCCGAATGCAGCGTACGCTCCAGCAATTTGTTTCGTCGAGAAGTTATATTCTCCACCACCGAGCGCATTCGCCGCATGTACATCTTCGAATGGTAAGCCGAGTTTACGTCCGAAGTTTGCAGCGTCTTTCGCACCGACTTCTTCAAATACTTTGACAGCAGGTACGTTACGTGATTTCGCTAGTGCATCCCGCAATGTTAATGTGCCGAGATGTTTGCCATCTACGTTGCGTACTTCTTTATCTGTCCCTTTGTAGAAGTAGCGCTCGTCTTTCAATGCTTGTCCTGTTGACCAACCGAATTTTTCGATGGCTGGGCCGTAAGATAAAATTGGTTTAATGACAGAGCCTGGCTGCCCATTTTCTTTCGTTGCAAAGTTGAAGTTACGACCGGAATAGTTACGTCCGCCTCCAACTGCGACGATTGCACCCGTTTTTGTATCGAGAACTGTCATTCCAGCTTCCATTTCATCAGATTCATATAAGCTATCTTGGTTAATTGCATTTTCGACTGTTTTTTGGACTTCTGGTTGAAGGGCAGTATGAATCGTCACACCTTCTGCTAAAACATCCATTAATCCTTGTTCTTCTAATTCATGCAATACTGTATCGATGTATGCTGCATATTGACCACCAACTGTCGTCGTGTCACGTTGTGCAAGTGTAGATTCGACAGGGATTGCTTGTGCTGCTTCCATCTGCTCTTTCGTAATTTTTCCGTGCTTTTCCATGAGGAGTAAAACGATATTACGTCGTTTTTCTGCTCGTTCTGGATGTTGGAACGGATTGTAAGCGTTCGGGGATTGTGGTAGTCCCGCAAGTAACGCAGCTTCATGTAATTCAAGTTCGTTTAACGGTTTATCGAAGTAATATTCTGCACCTGTTCCGAATCCGTAAATGGATCCACCCATTAAAATTTTGTTGAAATACATTTCAAAGATTTTTTCTTTTGAATACTCTTTTTCAAGTTTATGGGCGAGCCAAGCTTCTTGAGCTTTACGTTTTAATGTTTTATCTTTCCAAGAAAATGAGTTTTTGATCACTTGTTGAGTGAGTGTCGAAGCCCCTTGAGAGCCGAAGCCGTCTCGGAAGTTCGCAATGACTGCGCCACCGAGACGATAAAAGTCGATTCCCCCGTGTTCAAAAAATCGTACGTCTTCTGTCGCAAGAATCGCATTTTCCATAACTTCAGGAATGTCTTTATATTCGACATATTCCCGTTTTTCTGCACCAAATTTCATAATTAGATTACCGTTAGCATCTACAAAATCACTCGTTAACGGGTCTTTTAACAATTTTTCATCTAACTCTGGAGCGGTGGATGCATAGTAAGCAAATAACGCACCTCCACTTAATAGTCCAACAATTCCTAAGATGAAAATAAGCCCGATTATTTTTTTAAGAAGAGATCCTTTTTTCCCTTTTTTTCTGCGCTTTTGTCGTTTTAATTGACGTTGACGTTCGGCGCGGGAAGTCGGTTGATTGCTCATCGGATCGTCCCTACCTTTCTTTTTCGTTCATATATTGTTCGATAATGGGCAAGTAGTGCAATTCTGGATACGCACTCACTTGCAGTTCATAGCTATTGTTTTCAACTTCTGAAAGTGTAATCGACTTTCGTCCACCTTGCAACATTCGCGTCCAAAATGGCTCAAAATCTTCGTAAAAAAATAAAAAGTAACGCGACAAAGTCGTAAATTTGAAGATGAAAAAGACGATACCATTTTGACGTTTGACCTTTCTCATATGTTCCACTTGGTGAGGGTGAATGTTCGCTAAAGGAAAAGATGTTTTGTTTTTTGTCTCTTTCGCTTCAAAATCGATATAAAGACCGTTCCAAATGCCATTAAAATCTGTCGTGGAAGGTGTTTTAAAATACGCTTCCGTAATTCGTGCGGCACTTCTTGCTGGATAGTGTACGTTGACGATTTGAATCGGAACAGGCTTTTTGTGAATGACGGCAAGTTCTCTCTCTAAATAGTATTCATTTGCTTCTTCGATTTGTTGTTCTAACGTTTGTCCACGATTCGCAAATGAAGGTTCAGCGATACGTGTTTTCGCTCGTTGTTGTTTTTGATAAATGCGTCCATTCGGATAGCGAATGACCATGGAATCACCTCACTTGTATCATAACGCAAAAAGGCGAACGTTTGAACTGTTAACGTTCAGCACATATAGGACGAGGGGAATAACAATTTGTTGCCACGTTTGAAATGGAGAAAGTATGAAGAGTTTGCTAAAATGAATCGATGAGCATCATAGGATATAGAAGGGAAGCGAATACGATGCACACGGAAAAAATGTTACAACATATTGAAACTTGTCGAGCACGTTATTTTCAGTTGCGAGAAGAAGAGCGTGATCTCGATTTTTATACAAATATTCAACCAGCATGTGAGCAAGCATTTATTCAGATTGAAGTGTGGTTTAATGAAATGACAAAATGGGTGGAACAAAATCGCCCACGTCACATTCACTTACCGCAATTAAAGCATACGAAAGAAGCGCTCGAGCAAATTACCGTTCAGTCGTATCATCGCAAAACGAGTCGCGCGATGTTTTTAAAGTCGATTCAATCGATTGAATATACGTTGAAAACGATTTTAGAGGAAGCGATGAATGTATGAGCAAGATTGAACAATTTATCGAAGCGTTGCGTCGCGATGAAGAATATGGACCGAACATTCACCATTTGGAAGTGACGGAAGCGACAGAAGCAAAATACGCTGCGTTTCCTAACGATTTGCATGAAGATTTACAAAAAGCACTGCGGTCGAAAGGGATCGAACAATTGTATACTCACCAAGCAGAAGCGTTTAGCTATGCGCAAGCGAAAGAGTCGTTCGTTGCCGTCACTCCAACGGCGAGTGGGAAGTCGCTCTGTTATCACTTACCTGTATTGCAAGAAATATTGGAAGACCCTGCATCGCGTGCACTTTATTTATTTCCGACGAAAGCGCTCGCGCAAGATCAACTCGCTGATTTGCACGATTTAATTGAACGGACAGAACAGTCTATTTTATCTTATACATTTGATGGTGATACACCACCGGGCCTTCGGACGAAAGTGAGGAAATCAGGACATATCGTTTTGACAAATCCCGATATGTTACATTCTGGGCTTTTACCCCATCATACGAAGTGGGTTAGTTTATTCGAAAACTTAAAATATATCGTCATCGATGAATTGCATACGTATAAAGGGGTGTTCGGCAGCCACGTCGCTCACGTATTGCGCCGTTTAATGCGTATCGCACGTTATTACGGAGCAGACCCTGTCGTCATTTGTACGTCAGCTACAATTGCGAATCCGTTGGAATTAGCAGAAAGCTTGACGAATGAGTCGATGCAATTGATCGACCAAAGCGGAGCTCCGACTGGGCGGAAATTTTTCTTATTTTACAATCCACCGGTCGTTCATCCGACATTCGGAATCCGAAAAAGTGCGATTTTGGAAGTGCGTGAATTAGCGAAGCGTTTGTATGAAGAACATATTCAAACGATTATTTTCGCAAGAAGTCGCGTGCGCGTCGAAATGATTACGACATATTTAAAACAGTTGACGGCACAAAAGTTGTTCGATTCGTCCATCATGGGGTATCGGGGAGGGTATTTGCCTTCGGAACGAAGAAAGATTGAAAAAGGATTGCGTAACGGAGAGATTCGGACAGTCGTCAGTACGAACGCACTCGAACTCGGCATTGATATCGGACAGCTCGACGCTTGTATTATGACGGGGTATCCGGGAAATATCGCTAGCGCTCTCCAACAAGCAGGACGAGCAGGGCGCCGAGGAGAAGATGCGCTCATCATTCTCGTCGCACAATCGACACCGCTTGACCAATACGTCATCCAACATCCGCACTATTTATTAGCGCGTCGCCCTGAGGAAGTGAGAATTCATCCAGACAATATTTTAATTTTAATGGATCATTTAAAATGCGCTTCCTTTGAGTTACCATTCACCTTTGATGAAATGTACGGAGAATTTGACGTGCAACACTTACTAGAAATGTTAGCGGAAGAAGGCGTGCTCATCCGAACAGGTCTCAAATGGCATTGGATGACGGATCAATTTCCAGCGCGTGACATTAGCTTACGTTCCGCTTCGCAAGAGAATGTCGTCATCATTGACCAATCCGTTCCAACGAAAACGCGTGTCATCGGGGAAATGGACCGTTTTAGCGCAATGACTTTACTTCATGAAGAAGCGATTTATTTACATCAAGGAACACAATTTCAAGTGGAAGAGCTCGACTGGGAAGAGAAAAAAGCATACGTGAAAGAAGTCGATGTCGATTACTTCACCGATGCGAATTTAGCGGTAGAACTTAATCGTTTAGAGGAAGATGAGGAAATGACATATTCTCACGGCACCGCATATTTTGGTGATGTGGCGGTCGTGGCGATTCCTACGATTTTTAAAAAAATTGCTTTCAATGATCAACGAGATAATATTGGTTCAGGACCTATCAACTTACCCGAAGAAAGTTTACACACCGCAAGCACT
>JASLHQ010000128.1 GCA_030152265.1 Savagea sp. | reverse complement strand
ATCTTCCCCTTTCATTTGAACGTTTTCAGGAAATTCATTTTTCAAGAAAAAGACGAATGACCAGGCGAATAAACAAAGAAGACTTGAAACGATAAAAGGTAACCCTTCATAAATGTTCATGAGCGGTACGAATTGAGGTCCAACAGCGAACCCTACACCGAAGGACAATCCATAAATAGCGATATTTTTCCCGAGTCGATCCATCGATGAAAAACTCGTAATCCACGTTTGCGTCGCAAAATGAAGCGCGTGGTCTCCTATTCCAATCAACAAACGTAAAACGAACCAAAAGACGACAGACTTCCATAATGGAAAAGCCATTAACGATACAAAAACGAGCGCCCCACCGTATAAAATGAGCGGTTTATAACCGAATCTTCTAAGTAATAATTCCATAAAAGGAGAGACGATTAACGTTCCAATATAAAGTGCTGTCGCGTTTAAACCGTTGAGCGTACTCGATACACCGTCTTTTTCAAAAATTGCTGATATTAAAGGGAGCAACATCCCTTGTGAAAAACCTGAAATGGATACGATAATTACCAATATCCAAAAACGTCGCTTCTGATTCATTCCATAAACTCCTTACTTTGTAACAGTACTTTCATTGTAATTCGTTTTACTCGCTTTGAAAACACATTCATTGTACTTCTTTCGAACGGGCGGTATACTTTTCTCAAATGTGAAAAAAGATAGAAGAAAGTAGGGAATACAATATGAAATTTAATATGACAGAAACAGGGTATACGATGACGACGGATTTTGGAACGATCGATATTTCTGGTGATGCGACGAAAGGGTTTAAACCTGGAGAACTGCTAGTATCAGCAGTCGTCATTTGCAGTGCAGGAGTATTGCGTCAAGTATTGAAAAAAATGCGCATCGACGTTAAAAACTTAGACGTTGAAGTGAAAGAAATCGGACGTGTTGAAGAAGAAGGGAATCGCATCGAAAAAATTCATTTCCATTTCACAGTAGAGGCTGATCAGCTCACAGAGAAAAAGCTCGAAAAAGCGATTGAAGTTTCGACGAAAAACTGTGCGATGGCCCAAACAGTTAAAAATTCTGTCGAGCTCGTCAAGACATTTACAATCCTCTAATTTCTCTATTGCGCTCCCTCATAAAATCGCTTACGATAAAACGAGGAAATGAGGTGTCCGCATGTCTATCGAATCAAAAGACGATTCTGTTCAAACATTAAAAGAGAGATTCCAAGTTCTTTTACAATCACTCGATCAAATCGAACCAGAAACGACAGACGTTCAACATATCGACGAATTATTATCGCTCATCGATGAAATCGAACAACAAGTCGAACGCATTAAAAACAATTAATTCAATAGTTGAGAGACTCCTCTCCCAGTAAGAAGAAAGCCTTGCTCATTCAAGGCTTTCTTTTTTTGTTTATTCTATTGAAGAAGATAATCTTTTTCATTTGTCTTCTCTCGTTCACAATTTCGACAATAATGAAGTTTCACAATACATTTCGGTTGCATCTATTCCTAGATGAAGTACAATTACATTATAATCATTATAAATAAAGAATTGTTACTAAGAATCATTTTCAATTAGATAAACATTGATGTGTCAACATCTCTTTATTTATGATAATTATTCTAAATGAAATACATTATCAATTAGGAGGAATACAATGACAACTTGTGTAAATGATAAAATTCAAAATATCCAACAAGAAAAACCGAAAAACGATGCGAATTTAGAAGCGAAAATGGAGTTAATCGCTGCGATTATTTCAGGAGTTTTAATCGTCATCGCATGGCTTTTAGGAAAAAATGGACTCGAACAACCTTCCGTCATTATGTACATTATCGCTTTCATCATTGGTGGATTTGCAAAAGCGAAAGAAGGAATCGAAGAAACGATCGCCAATAAAGAGCTAAACGTTGAAATGCTCATGGTGTTTGCCGCAATCGGCTCTGGACTCATCGGCTATTGGGCAGAAGGTGCGATTTTAATTTTCATCTTCGCGATTAGTGGTGCGATGGAAACTTTCACATTAAATAAAAGTCACCAAGAAATTTCAGCTTTAATGGAAATGCAACCGGAAGAAGCTTGGCTCATTCAAGAAGATGGAACTGAAATAAAAGTCCCGACTTCTTCTTTACAAGTCGGTTCAAAATTACTCGTCAAACCAGGTGAACGCATCCCTGTCGACGGTGCGATCATCCACGGAACAACATCAGTCGATATGTCAGCAATCAACGGTGAATCAGTGCCCGTGACGAAAGAAATTGGCGATGATTTATTCGCAGGTACTGTCAATATGAGCGGTGCGATTCAAATGGAAATGACGAAACCGAGTGAAGACTCTTTATTCCAAAAGATCATTACAATGGTACAAAATGCACAAAGTGAAAAATCTCCTTCTCAACAGTTCATCGAACGCTTTGAAGGCACATACGTTAAAATTGTCGTCGCTTCAACTGTATTAATGGCGCTCGTCCCTCATTATGCACTCGGATGGACATGGACAGAATCATTGTATCGCGCAATTGTCCTTCTCGTCGTCGCATCTCCTTGTGCGTTAATGGCTTCGATTATGCCAGCGACACTCGCTGCAATTTCAAATGGAGCGAAACGTGGCGTTCTCTTTAAAGGAGGCGTTCACTTAGAGCACCTCGCAACACTTGATGTCGTCGCTTTTGATAAAACAGGTACGTTAACGACAGGTAAGCCAGTCGTTACAGACTTCATCGTGCGTGACGGGTTACAAGAAGAAGATGTGCTCGCTTTACTCGCAGGGATCGAATCACAGTCGAACCACCCACTTGCGATCGCGATTACAAAATATGCAGATGAGCGCAATATCGCTTACAGTCGCTCATTAGAAATTGAAGACGTACCAGGTCACGGCTTGCGTGCTTATTCAAAAAATGAAGAAATTTTCGTCGGAAACCCACGTTTTATTGGAGAAAATCATGTAGCAAATTTCCAAAACAATGTCGCAGAACGACTTGCATCAGAAGGGAAAACAGTCATCTTCATGAAAGACGAACAAGGAGTTATGGCCGCTGCCGCATTGAAAGATACGTTACGTCAAGAAGCAATCGATGCGATTCAAGCATTGAAACAACTCGGAATTGAAACGGTTATGTTAACAGGTGATAACGAACGTACGGCAGAAGTGATCGCGAAAGAAGCTGGCGTGGACCGTTACGTCGCTGAATGTTTACCTGAAACGAAAGTCGAACAAATTAAAGCGATGATGCAAGACGGTCGACAAGTCGGAATGATTGGGGATGGCATTAACGACGCTCCTGCACTCGCTACTGCAACTTCAGGTATCGCGATGGGTGAAGGAACAGACGTTGCTCTTGAAACAGCAGACGTCGTCTTAATGAAAAATGACTTAACGAAAATCCCTTACACAATTCAACTTTCTGAAAAAATGAACCGTATTGTGAAACAAAACGTATTTTTCTCAGTTTCAGTCATTGCGATTTTAATCATCTCAAACTTCTTACAAGTCGTCGATTTACCACTCGGCGTTATCGGACACGAAGGTAGCACAATTCTCGTTATTTTAAATGGACTTCGTATGTTGAACAATGTTGAATCTTAAAAATAAAACGCATGGACAGAATCAAACTTCTGTCCATGCGTTTTTGTTTATACTTCTGTTAAATCTACGATTGCTTCTGCATCTTTTTTTCGCTTCTCATGGCGATCATAAAGTACAGCATTTAGTTGTCCACATATAATTAAAATGATAGCTGAAAAATAAAGCCACATCATTAAGACGATAATCGCCCCGATGCTACCGTATGTACTCGAATAGTTTCCGTAATTACTAATATAGAATGAAAAGCCAAGCGATGTAATAATCCATCCGAGTGTCGCTGCGATACTTCCTGGCAAGATTGTCATGAAAGGTAGACGTTTACTAGGCACGACCCAATACATGAGTGTAAATGTAATAAAAATCATTAAAAATGGCAATAGCCATCTCAATTGATTCCACACTTGCATAAAGCCATTTTCTAGTCCTAAGTAAGAGAAAATAACACGTCCGATTTGCTCTCCAAAAATTGGCAATGCAAGTGCAACTGTAATTGCGGCGATTAACATAATTGTAAAGACGACAGACATAATTCGCGCAACCGCAAAATTACGTGTTTCCTCTACATAATATGAACGATTTAACGCTTTCGTTAAAGCATTCATTCCTTTAGATGCTGACCATACTGTCGCAAGGGCACCGATGGACAACAATCCTCCACTTCGATTACTTAATACTTCTTTCAACGTCGTTTCAATTAACGAGGCGACATTTTCAGGTGCATATTCTTTAATAAATAATAATATTTGTGTTTGATCTAAATTTAAAAACGGCAACAACGTCATCATAAAAATGAGTAGAGGGAAGAGTGACAATAGGAAGAAAAACGCTAATTGAGAAGCGAGACCTGAGACATCTACTTTTTGAATGCGAATAATGAACTGTTTAATGAATCCATCTTTCGTCGTCGCATCAAACTCTTCAATTGTGCCATCTTTTAAATCATCGATAAATTGACCGACCTTCGTCTCTTCCATCAATTCATCTTTTTTCTCTACAAATTTATTTTTCTTTCCCATAGTCTCCCCTCACTCTCTTATTCTTTTTGATCAATAAAGGCTTCTTTCGCTTCTACGACCATCTGTTTCACTTGTGGTGTCAATTCTTTTAAATCACTAAATTGCTCGGCAAATGAAGCAATTTCTCCTGATGCTTGTTCGTAAATCGACGACCACTTATTCACTTGTTCCTCGACTTCTTCTTTTAAAATCGATGGGTTTTTTGCGTAGTAAAGTGCACGGTCTGTACGTTCTTTCACTACTTCTCGTGTTCCTCGATCTAATAAACTAAGCGCGCCACCGACGAGCGCTCCTAATACGATAAATTTCCCTAATTTGCTTTTTTTCATGTAAAGACCCTCCATATTAGTAGTCATATCCTATCTGTATTATACCCTTTTCTCGTAAAAAGCAAACTGTAATACACTATTCATACAATTGACTTCCGCGTATATTCGTGGAATGATAAGAACATACGATTTTTTAAAAAAGGGGGATTTGAACTTGGACTTGTCACAACCTTCTTCACTCAATATCGAGCGAATGATTGAAGCGATGAAAGATAAATTAAAGATGGCGAACGTTGATGCGATGAAAGCAGAGCACTTCAACGATTCAAATTACGAAGATTTAAAATTCATTTATGAAATGGTCATGAAGCGCGATCATATTTCAGCGAATGAAATGCAAGCAATTGCAGCTGAACTTGGAAACTTGCGTAAATAAAAAATCACCGTACTCTCAAATTTTGAGAATGCGGTGATTTTTTTATGGCAGTGGTAACGTCGTACCGTCTTTCGTAATTAAAGGCTGAATTAATACTTCAACACGACGGTTTTTACTTCTTCCTTCTGCCGTGTCATTCGAAGCAATCGGCTGATACTCACCGTATCCTTTCGCACTGAAAAATGAAGGATCTATATCCTCATGTGCTACGAGTGCTCGTAAAAAGTTCAATGCGCGCATCATACTGAGTTCCCAGTTCGATGCATATTCTGCTGTGTTAATCGGAATGTTGTCCGTATGTCCTGTAATGATTACATGACGCGGACGATCAAAAATTAAAAGCTCAGCTACTTCTTCAACTAATGGTAAATACTCTGCACTTATTTCAGCTTTTCCCATATCAAATAAAATACTATCTCGTATCGTAATGAGTAAACCCTCATCTGTCAAATGTGTCTCGAACTGCCCTTCTAATTCGTTTAATGCGATATATTCATCCAACTTTTCTTGAATTTCGCCTAATGAACGTTGATCTTCTAAATAAGAAGAATTTTCTAATTCTTGATTAGAGTCGCCTGGACGCGGAATTTCTGTCGGTGAGTTATTTTGCATAATGCCACTGTTTCCATCAAAAATATCATTGAAAACAGAAGATAAACGTTGCATCCTCTCTTGGTCGATGGAACTCGATGCGAAAAGAACGATAAATAGAGCGAGCAGCAATGTTAATAAGTCGGCATAAGGAAGAAGCCAGGATTCATCGGCACATTCTTCTTGTTTTTTCTTACGTCTTTCTTTAGCCACTTACACTGTCACCCCTTTATTCATCATCGTCAGCCATTAACGCTTTACGTTTGCTTGCTGGCAAGAATGATGCTAATTTTTGCTCAATGACACGCGGTGCTTCCCCTTCTAAAACAGAAAGTATCCCTTCAATAATCATCATCTTTTGTTGTACTTCTACCGATGACTTACGTTTCAATTTGTTAGCGAACGGGTGCCACATAACGTATCCGGTGAAGATACCTAACAATGTCGCAACGAACGCTGCTGAAATCGCAAGTCCTAAAGCATCAATATCATTCATATCTTTCAAGGCTGCAATCAACCCTACAACCGCACCAAGTACCCCTAGTGTCGGAGCATATGTACCTGCTTGAGTAAAAATTAATGCTCCAGAAGCATGTCGCTCACTCATCGCATCAACTTCCTCGGTTAAAACATCTCTTATGTAATCTGCATTTTGGCCATCTATTGCTAAGTTCAATCCATTTTTTAAAAATGGATCGTCAATTTCAGATGCTTTTGACTCTAAAGACAAAAGTCCTTCTCGACGCGCAACATCTGCCCATTCGGAGAACATTTTAATTAACTCTTCGTCTGATTGAAGCTTTTGTTCTTTAAACAAAACACCAAACAAACTAGGGATTCGTTTCAGTTCATCCATCGGGAATGCGATAATGACTGTACCAATCGTACCGGCGATAATGATTAAAAGTGCTGCTGGGTTAATTAAAGCATCCGGTGTTACACCCTTCAATGACATCCCGAGCAACAGCGAGATAAAGCCGACGACGAGACCTACAACTGTAGATATATCCATTTCCTAACCTCCAAACATTTTATTTCATTGTACTCGTAGTATACAATTTAAAAGCGATCATATGTGTAATTTTTTTATTTCTTCTTCAAATAATTGTACATATGATTACTACTTGATACCATTATAGCAGAAATTGAAAGGAGTTTTTAAAAGATGTTTGAACTAAACAGCAAACTTTTGAATTATGCAGATTTAATTATTAAAGTCGGTGTAAACTTGCAAGAAGGCCAATCTCTACACATTCGTTCCTCTATTGAAGCGAAGGAGCTGACACGTCACCTCGTTGAAAAAGCTTATGCTGTTGGGGCTAAAGTCGTTCATGTAGACTGGTCAGATGAACAGACTACAAAAGTTCATTATGAGAATGCACCTTTGGAATCACTTCGAACATTTCCTTCTTGGAAAGCTCTTGAACGTAATACGTTAGCTGAAGAAAAAGCAGCATTCATTAGCATTGTTTCTGAAGATCCGGATGTTTTCGCATCAATTCCTTCAGAACGTATAAGTGCAGCTCAGCGAGCATCAGGTGAAGCACTCGTTCCGTTCCGTCGCCTTATGCAAGCAGATCAATTTAGTTGGACAGTTGTCGCAGCCGCTTCTCCTGCTTGGGCAGCCAAAGTGTTCCCAGAAGTTGAAGAGAGAGAGCAAGTGAACCGTTTATGGGATGCCATTTTTGCAGCAACACGCATTACAGAAGCAGACCCGGTCACAGCTTGGAAAAAACATGATGCGATTCTTCATGAAAAAGCAGACGCTTTAAATGCTTTAAATATTGATGAATTAATTTATACCGCTCCTGGCACTGATTTAACGATCGGCTTGCCAGAAGGCCATATTTGGACGGGTGGTAGTAGTGTCAACGCAGACGGGCATACTTTCATGGCCAATATGCCGACAGAAGAAGTATTTACCGCACCTCATAAAGACCGTGTGAATGGCTTCGTCTCCAGTACGAAACCTTTAAGCTACAGCGGAAATATCATCGACGATTTTACATTAACATTTAAAGATGGTGCCGTCGTCGATGTGAAGGCAACGCAAGGTGAAGATGTCTTAAAACAACTCATCGCAACAGATGAAGGTTCGAAGCGTTTAGGTGAAGTAGCACTCGTGCCACACGACTCACCTATTTCAAACTCAAACACGCTTTTCTATAACACTCTATTCGACGAAAACGCATCCAATCATTTAGCGGTCGGGAGCGCGTATACTTTTTGTTTAGAAGGCGGTAAAGAAATGACACCTGAAGAAACAGCGGCTCGTGGATTGAATGAGAGCTTAACACATGTCGATTTCATGATTGGTTCAGCACATATGAATATCGATGCAAAAACACATTCTGGTGAAATTGTGCCGATTTTCCGCAATGGGAATTGGGCGTTTTAAGAAATTTTTGTGAAAACACTTAATTATTTTAACGCCTTCATGTATAATGTATGAAGTATGTATTTAGGAGAGGAGTCGATTTTTCATGGCTTTAATGTACACAACAGTAATTGGATACATGGTTTTACTTGGTCTTTCTTCTTACTTCACAACTTACTTCTTACAGCGTGCAGTACACTCAGAAGATGCATCAGTTGTAGATCCTAAACCAGAACACGATTACCGCTTAAATCTATAATCGTTGGCATGCATGACTGTCGCAAATGAATTGGTTTTTTTAAATATAGATGCTTTTTTCTTTATGGAAGAAGTGTCTATTTTAAAAAATCTTTCATTTGCGATTTTTTTATCTACCCACAATTTTCTTTAAGTGGTATTATATACAAAAGAATGCATGTTCTTTTAATAGATGAAAGGTGGTTTCTTGATTGACTATTTTAGATGAAATTTTACAATATAACGATTCATTCGTACAAGAAAAACAGTACGAACAGTACCAAACAACGAAGTATCCTGACAAGCATATCGTCATTTTATCGTGTATGGATACACGTCTCATCGAACTTTTACCGAAAGCGATGAATTTGAAAAATGGTGATGCGAAAATTATTAAAAGTGCAGGTGCAATGATTGCACACCCATTCGGTGGCATTATGCGTAGTGTGCTCGTCGCTGTTTATGAATTACAAGCAGACGAAGTATACATCATCGGCCATTATGACTGTGGTATGTCAAGCGTCAATGTAGACCGTGTCGTACATAATATGATTGACCGTGGTATTGACGAAAACACTTTTAAAATGTTGAAATATTCTGGCATCGATTTAGAAGATTGGTTACGCGGTTTTGATAACGTTACTGAAAGCGTTACCGAAAGTGTCGATGCAGTGCGTAACCATCCATTAATGGCAAAAAATGTTCCCGTTCACGGTCTCGTCGCGGATCCAGACACTGGTAAATTAGATGTCATCATTAACGGATACGATCATATTTAATCTTTTTATTCAAAATGCCCGACGCTCATGGAGCACGGGCATTTTATTAATTTAGTTGCGCGTCATAATCTTTCCGTAAGAGCGCATATAAATAATGGTCCTTCCACTCTCCATTAATATAAATTAAATTGCGCAATAACCCTTCGCGAATGAATTCATTTTTTTCTAACGTTCGAATCGACCCTTCATTTTCTGGTGAAACGTACGCTTCTAATCGATGTAAACGCAAACGTTGAAAAGCGTAATCCACAACTAAAGATAAAGCTTCTGTCGCATATCCATTTCCTATATGTCCTTCGTCAATAGAATAGCCAACAAATCCACTTAAAAATGGCAATCGTTTCACATTGTAAAGTGAAATATGACCAATTAATTGATTCGTTTCATACAAATAAATCCCAAAATTTAATTCGCGCTCTTCACGATAAGCTCGTAAAGAACGTTTAATTTTATCACGTTGTGTATCTACCGTATAATAAGCGTCACTAAATCTCGGTTCATACATCGACCAATATACTTTATTGCGAATTAATAATTGGGTGAAAACATATACGTCGTTCTCATTTAAAATTTTTAAATACATACGCTCTCCATCAAGTCTCATCGTTCTACCCTCTCTATTATGTAATATTTTTAATATCGGTCCTTTTATTTCTGTATTTCTTAGTATAACATTTATTCATTTTTGTAGATTGTCATTGTTTTGTGACGAAACTTTCGATTTTTCATGTACTTTCTAAACTGTTTTCTTTGTATACTATGATAGGGGGAGGTAGACAATGTTAACTCGATTATTGCTTATCCTTTCATTGCTCGCTGTCTCCATCGTAAACATCCTCGCAGATGTCTTACCTTTTCACGGTGGATCGACGAATGAAATCGTCAACCGCCTACCTATTCTCATCATGCCAGCTTATTACACTTTCTTTATACGTTTAGCCATTATTAGCGCTTTCATTTATTGGGTGTATCGCAGCTTTCAATCCGAAATCAATACGGTGTTCCAAACGAGAGCTTTGCTTTTAATCGGAATTTGGATATTGAACTTAGGACATTTAATGTTATGGCACAATGATTTTTATATGTATTCTACATTGTCATTATTGCTTTCATTACTCATTCATTACTTGCTTTATTTAACGTATGACAAACATATAAATCAGTGGGGCGGTAGAATTCCGGTTAGTCTTTCATTCGGATGGACGTTTTTAATGATGATGTTTGACTTCAACTATGCGATCACATGGCATAATTGGTCCGCATTCGGCTTAAGTGATCCGCTTTGGGCTGTCATTATGTTGACAATCGCTACAGCTTTCGCTTTACATTTTGTCTATCATTATACAGACATTCCTTTAGGTCTCGTCTTCATTTGGACATTTGTAGGCATCGCAATGAAAAATGGATTTGAAGAATTATTTGTTTCTGTCGCTGCACTATTTCTCAGTGCTGTTATTTTTGGTTTTATTGTTTGGGTCAAACAATTCAAATACAAACTTGAAAGTATCGCCCGTTAGCGCGATACTTTTTCTTTATGGTATAGTAAAAGAACAAACTAAGTGTAAAGGATGAAAACAATGATCGTAACAAACGAAGAACAACTTGCAGGACTAAAAAAAATCGGACAAATTGTCGCAACAATTCGTGAAGAAATGAAAGCAGCGACAAAACCAGGCGTCACAACGAAAGAACTCGACAATTTAGCTGAACAATTATTTAAAAAATACGATGCTGTCTCAGCACCGATTGATCAATACGACTTCCCTGGTCAAACATGCATTAGTGTGAATCATGAAGTCGCACACGGTATTCCGAGCGATCAAGTGATCAAAGAAGGAGACATCGTCAATATTGACGTTTCTGGTTCTCACGGTGGCTATTTCGCGGATACAGGTATTTCATTCGTCGTCGGTGAAGACGCAGAAAAACAACAGCTCTGTGATGTAGCAGAAGAAGCATTCAATTGGGCGATGACGAAAGTGAAAGCCGGTTCAAAATTAAACCAAATTGGAAAAGCTGTTGAAAGCGTCGCAAAACGTAACGGCTTAAAAGTGATTCGTAACTTAACAGGTCACGGTATTGGAACATCACTACACGAGGAGCCACAACACGTTTTGAACTATTATGATGCTTGGGATCAAACGATTATGAAAGACGGTATGGTGTTAGCGGTAGAACCTTTTATCGCACGTTCTGCTGACCAAATTATCGAATCGGGAGATGGATGGACATTCATCACACCAGATCGTTCACCTGTCGCTCAAATTGAGCATACAATCGTTGTCACGAAAGATAAACCGATCATCCTAACACAATTGGATGAAAACTAAAAAAGAGCGAGAGAACGGTACGAAGTGTACAACGTTCTCTCGCTCTTTTTATTTACGTTTTTTCTTTTGAAACTTCGATTTTGTTTCTTTTTGTTTTTCTCGAAGTTTACCATTTTGCCATTCTTTTTGAATTGGCTTATAAGATTTCGTCAATTTGCGATAATTACGCTCTTCTTTATAAGAAACGAGAGATAAAGATTCTCCATCTTCCCCCGCACGCCCGGTACGACCTGAGCGGTGAATGTATTGCTCTTCTGAATGTGCAACATTCATATGAATGACATGTGTTAAACCTTCAATATCTAATCCACGCGCTGCTAAATCTGTTGCAATTAAAATTTTAATATCCCGATTTCGGAAACGACGTAATACGTCTGTCCGATCTTTTTTGCTCATCGTTCCGTACAAAATGCCGATCGGTGTATTCGTATAACTGAGTTGCATCTCTTTAATCATAATTTGGTCGACATTGTTAATAAAAGCGAGTCCGTACATGTTCGGCAATGCTGCTAAACCACGAATAACTTTCAACTTATCCCGTTCATCTACTTTTAAGTAAGAATGCACAATTTTACTTGCTTGAGCAATTTCGCTCGCTTCTACTTGAATACGAGCAGGATCTTTCATAAAGCGCTTCGCTACAATTTCAATTTCATCTGTAATGGTCGCCGAAACGACTGCTACTTGACAGTCATTTTGTGCACGTTCGATAAAATTTTTCACCATGACACGATAGTCTCGTGACAACAATTGATCTGCCTCATCTAATACGATATGAGAGACTTCATGAATTTTGAATTTTTTATCGCGGATTAATTCGTTGATGCGCCCTGGTGTACCGACAACAATTTGCGGTTTCTTTTTCAAAGCTTCCATCTGTCTTTTAACATTCGCTCCACCGATCAGCTGTGTCACTTTAATCGAAGTCCCTGCGGACCAATCGCGGATGACATTTACAATTTGCATCGAAAGCTCTTGTGACGGTGTGACGATTAAAACAGCAGTGCGTCCTTCCACATTTTGAACGAGTTCGAGAAGTGGCAACACGTAAGCGAGTGTCTTCCCTGTTCCTGTAGGCGATTCTGCGATAATGTCACGCCCTTCTAACATGAGTGGAATCATTTGCTCTTGTACAGGCATCATTTGATCAAATTTCCATTTATTTTGAGTCGATTGCATTAATTGAGTAATCATCGTCTTCCCCCTTGCTCGATTAACCGAGACTTAAACTCTTGCGAATTTCTTGTAATTTCGGAACGAGCTTCACAAACATTTTATACACCATCGGACGGTACACTTTATCGACTTCCCCGATATAATGTGTGACGCCATCTTGTTGACAGAACCCATTTTTAAAGTTAAAGAGTCCATCTTTTTCACCGTCTAAAATAAAGACACCACCGAGATCATATTGATCTGCTCCCGCTTCAATTCCCCAAAGCATCATTTCATAATTGAGTAAATGACTTGCGTTCATGTTGCGCTTTTCATTCGAACTTCCCGCGTATAAATAATATAGCTTACCTTCATAGTTAATTGTCACAGCCGCTGCTAAATAGTCTTCTTCATGCTTCGCAACGTAAATGCGCGCATCGTTCGGGAATGCTTTCAAAATTTTAATGAAGTATTCGTAAGAACGGATTGAGATTTGGTTACGTTTCCCCATTTCTTCATAAATCGAATAGAAGATTTTTAAATATTGTTCATCTGTTCCATATGAAACTTCTACTCCTTCACGTGCTGCGCGACGAATTTTACTACGTGTACGTCCGCGGAATTTCAACATGAGTGAATCTGGATCTTCATCTTTTAAATGAACAATCATATTGAAGCGCGGTTGAATTAATTGTTCTTTCGTTGCGCCTACGTTCGTCACTTCGTAACCTCGGTCGCGATATAACGCATCGAGCTCTTCTGTATACAATTGTTCCGGGTCCATTTTTAAAGCGAATGCTTTATGCTTTTTCGCTACAACTTCCGCTTCTTGCAACAATTCTTCGACGAGTTCAATGTCGTTGAAATCACATAACGGTCCACGTGGTGCATAAAGCAATGAATATCCTCCTGGTACCGACTTAATTAAAATCGACATTGCCGCAACGATTTCACCGTCACGTTCTACGTACACTTGCTCATTTCCCCAATCGTCTTTCACTTCTGACCAATACAAGTCCTGAGTTAAAGAACGGTACGGTGTCTCCCTTACAAACTTTTCATAACGTTCTACTTCCGCTGCATTCGTGCGATCTAAAACTGGCATTCTTTTGAACACTCCTTCATATTTTTAAAAGCCTATTTCCAACTGCTATTGCGGTATTTTTTAACGTAATTTAATTGACGCATGAATAAATACCATTTTCTTTTCAATAAATTGTCCGCTTTATAATCGAGCGGATCAATATATTTTCCGTGCTTGATGAGACGGTTCATCTCTTGAACGAGTTTCTCGTCCTGCACATATTTGCGTAATACATATTTCGGAACGACTGAAAATAACATCGGTTCCTTCACATATGCGAGTTCTTTTTTCTCACGGTAAATTAAGTCATCGACGAACAGTTTCGCCATGCTGTAACCACAAGCGTTGACGTAATAACTTGAACGCCCTTGACGAATATTCACTTCGAACACTTTAAATTTCCCATCGCGTTCATCGTATTTCAAGTCAAAGTTCGCAAACCCGACATAGCCGATCGCTTCTAAAAAGCGTGCGAGCTTCGTCATCATTTGTTCATTGTAACGTGTGAGCAATGCGGTATAATTTCCGATAGCTGTCATCGCATGTTCCTGCAACGCAACTTGTGCGAATGAGATGAGCTGACCTTTTCCGTCCTGATCCGCATAATAAACCGAATCCCACATGTATGTATCATCCCCTGGGATAAAATCTTGGATGATTAAGTCTTCTTGATAACCACCTGTTTTCACAAGACGGATTACTTCATTAATTTCTTCGTACGAATTCACTTTATAAATTTTTTGCAAACCTTCAAATGGATTCCGATAATATTGTACACCGTCACTCGGTTTGATGATGACGGGGAACATCACTTCTTCTGAAAACTCTTCATCTGATGCACATGAATGGTAGTATGTCGATGGAATATCGATACCGTGTTCCCGACATAAATTGTAAAAGTTTTTCTTAATGTACACTTGTTCCATTAACTCTTCATCGATGTAATTAAATAAATAATGTTCGCGTAACATTTCTTTATTTTCAATGATGAGCTGTACGTATAAATCATCCGTACCAATTAAAATATACTTTTTCTCTAGGCTCGCATATTTACGTGCTACCATATTTAAAAAAGTGACGAATGTTTTCGGATTGTGTAAGTCCGCTTCGTATTCATAAGCGTGCATAATTGTGCTGTATTCAGTGAAGGGCAACGATGCTCGCCCGACGATGATCGGCTTCACTCCATATTCTTCGTGAAAAGAACGAGCCATCGTATAAGCGTTAATATTCGTTCCGATAATTACTGGAATAAATGGATGTTCTGTCATAATAGCCTCCGTTAATCTTTAGTCAAATAAGTTCCAAGGCGCATATTTAGGAAGTGGCGCTTCAAATGTAAGTAATTCTTTTTTCGTCGGATGAGGGAATGATAATGAAAAAGACCAAAGTGCAATTTGTTCCCCTTTTTGAACGTAGCGCCCACCGTACTTTTGGTCGCCGTATAAAGGATGTCCAATCATTTGGAATTGCACACGTATTTGATGCGAACGACCCGTTTCAAGCTTCACACGCACCATCGTGTAATCTGCATGACGACCGATGACTTCATAGTGCAACACTGCTTTTTTCGCATCACGCTTTTTCGCATCGACTGCGTACACTTCGTTTTTTTGACGATCTTTCCATAAATAATGTTCAAGCGTCCCTCTTCGTTGCTTTATATGTCCATTGACGATAGCGATATATGTGCGGTCCATTTCTTGTTTGCGCAATGTGTCTGATAGGCGCGATGCTGCTTTAGATGTTTTCGCAAATACCATCGCTCCTCCGACTGGACGATCTAGACGGTGGACGAGTCCTAAATAAACGTTGCCTGGTTTATTGTAACGTTCTTTTAAGTCTTCTTTTAAAATCGTTAACATATCTCGGTCTCCGCTCGCATCTTCTTGAACCGGAATATTCGGCACTTTTTCGACGACGAGCAAATGGTTGTCTTCATAAATGATCGGTATATTCAATAGCTTCTCCTTTTACAACTGATGTTCTTTAATAATTTTTTCGAGTAAACGTTCACTTCCATCTAAAACGAGTTGATATGTCTCTTCAAAATCACCCGTATAATATGGATCGGGTACATCTTTATTTTCAACTTCTGTTAAATCTAATAATTTAAAGACGTGCGAACAATCGTCAGAGCCTAATACGCTGACGATATTGTCATAGTTGCTTTGATCCATCGCGACGATGTAGTCGAACATTTTACCATCTTCTTTACGAAATTGACGTGCATACATATTTTCAGACGAAATGTTATACTTCTCCAGCTTATCGAGCGTTCCAATATGTGGACGCTTATTAATATGCCAATTGCTCGTACCTGCTGAATCTACTTTAATTTTTTTATCGTATCCTCGCTCTTTCACAAGGTGACGAAACACTGCTTCTGCCATCGGAGAACGACAAATATTACCGAGGCAGACGAACACAACACGAATCATAATGAGCCTCTCCTTACGTATTTCGATGATGTTCAAATTATAACATAAAGAAGCTTCCCGTTATATTATAACAAGAAGCTTCTCTTTTAGCGATTTAACGCATGTTCTTCCAATGCTTTCGCAATCATTTCTGCATATTTTTGACCACCACTCGGCTTCAAATGAGTGAGATCAGGTTCAAAATGATCGATATAGTTCTCGCTTAAATTGTACCAATCGATTAAATGAACGTGATCATATTGATTCGCCATTTTTTGTAGTGTTCCGTTCACTCTCTCTTGCCAATGGTCAGGCATTCGTGTATTCACAAAAAATATGTGACGTTCTGGACCGAGCTGTTCAATCATATTCCTCGCTGTCTGTTCATTGAAGACGCCGTTCGTTCCGAGACTGAAGATGACATAATCGTGCAATTTGCCTTGTGCATTTAATTGTTCAATAATTTCAGGCGCTGCACGGAATTGACGCCCAATCTTCACATCAATCTCTCCTGCTGGGAATAGCTCTTGTAAGTAAGGGATAGCTGTCAGTGCGACTGAATCTCCGATAAAGACAATCGGCTCTGCATAAAGCTCTGCTAATATCTCTTGCTCTTCCTGTTCTCGCGCCGCTCGTTCTTTCTCTTGTTGTTCAAGACGCGCTGCTTGCTCTTGCTCAAATTGCTCTGTTAAAGCTGCCTCTAGCTCTTCTTCAACTTGTGCGCTTTTCACATATGGTTCAGCGACGACAAGTCCATACGTCGCAACTATAAGAAGAAGTAATAATGGTTGCCAACGACGTCGCGTTACAATGAAAGCATCCATAACTGTCGTTTGACGTTTGCGAATGGCAATTATCCACTGTTTCAAACGTCCACGTCGGATAGGGTCTTCGATCAATTTCCAAGATAAATCTGAAAATAATAGCACGAGCACGATTTGGAATGCTACCGTCCAACTCCACGTACCGTCGTTGTAATAAGACGAACCAACGAGCATAATAATCGGATAATGCCATAAATAAATCCCATACGAACGCAAACCTACCCACTCTAATGGTTTAATGCTCAACAGTTTACCAAAGAAGCTAGCAGGATGCGCTGCAACCGCAATCGTAATCGCCATCAATCCTGAAATAAACAACATACCTCCGTAGTATAAAATCGGATCAAATTGATCGATCGCATTCATCAAAATAATAATTAAAATTAAACTCGTAAAGCCGACAAAATCCAATAATGCTTTCGCACCTTTCCCTACATCTGCCGACAATTTTCGACTCGGCCAAACGAACGCTAACAAAGCTCCAACGATTAAAGAAAATGCACGTGTATCTGTTCCGTAATAAACCCGTGTTGGATCTTCACCCGGCTCATATAAAATACCCATCCAAACTGTCGAAGCAGCCATTAAGAAAAATAAAATAAAACCGACGACTCGTTTTTTTCGGAATAAGAAAAATAATATAAATAAGATAATAGGCCAAATAATGTAAAATTGTTCCTCCACTGCAAGTGACCAAAAATGAGTAACGAGTGACGGAGAGTCATATGTTTCAAAATAAGATACATCTTTATAAATAAACCACCAATTACTAAAATAGAAAAAGACAGATAGTAAGTCTTCTTTTAACGTATGTACTAATTGTCTATCAAATAATGTGATCCATGCGGTAACCGCTATGACCATCACATACATCGCAGGAAGTAAACGTCTCGCTCTTCTAAGCCAAAAACGCTTAAAGTCAATCGTTCGGTCTCGTTCCCACTCTGCGACGAGTAAATCTGTAATTAAATAACCCGACAAAACGAAAAATAACGTAACTCCTAAAAATCCTCCGGATGCCCACGGAAAATTCATATGGTAAAACAATACGGCAATGACCGCAATTGCTCTTAATCCATCGAGCCCTGTCATATAACGCCGCTCATTTTGAATCGATGGCTGACGTTTCAACAAAATCACCTTCCTTGCTGTTTATGCAATGATTAGACGTTAAATTATGATAAAATGTTTGAACTTTTTTATTTCGGGTAAACATATAATAACAAAACATTGGAGGTTACATATTATGAATAAAGATCATGTAAAAGGCGCAGCAGACGAAGTAAAAGGAAACGTGAAAGAAGCTGCTGGTAAAGCGACAAACGATTCATCTACAGAAGCAAAAGGCAAACTCGACCAATTAAAAGGGAAAGCAGAACAAGCTTTCGGCGATGTGAAAGATAAAGCGAGCCACGCTGCAGATGAGATGAAAGAAAAAACAGAAGAACTTTCAAACAAAGTGAAAGAAAAATTCAATAAATAATACGTGAAGACAAAGTTGAACAATCAACTTTGTCTTTTTTCATGTATGCTAAGATATATTCATTTTAATCGAAAGGTTGTGTACATATGCAAATTCAATTTCATCCGACGTGGGAACGTCAACTTTCAAAATCTGACCTACACATGTGGAAACAAACGTATGAAACGTCTACTTCAAAAACGGATGAACGGTTCTCACCAATTCTTCCTGTTCGCAAAAAAGATGGGGGAATCGCCGTTCACACATTTATCCAAAATGCTTCCGATCACATACTACGTATCGAAGCACCTAAAATGAATTACGAAACGAACAACACGCTCATAGCGACCGCTCAATTTCCATACACGTTAGAGATTCCAGCTAACAGCGTCATGCCGTGGACTTTCGTATTCTCTAAAGCGATGTTGCGAAATGACGAACATCTACACGGACAATTACATTGGACGAACTGTTAATTTCGCTACATTTTCAATATGAGTAGAATGGCCGAACATATCAACAGGTTGTACTTCTTCTA